>JBJDXG010000155.1:0-3876 GCA_051866555.1 bacterium
TGGAAAATGTAGTTAAGCGGCCGACCAATAAAGGCGGACAGGGGTATATGCTGCTTGGCCATCATGAAATCAACCTGCCGCTTATTGCTGTTGGAGTCCTAACTAAGTTGAATTTAGAAGGAAAGTGATGCAATGGAAGCAGTACATATTGTATTTGCAGTCGATAATGGCTATGTGCAGCATTTGGCAGTAGCTATCAGCTCTATTCTGGAAAACCGCAGTATGTCCTATGCAATAGTTTTTCACGTTTTAGAAAAGGATATTTCATCTGTTAATAAGGAAAAATTAAAGCTGTGGCTTTCTGCTTATCAGCAGGCAGAAATAGCTTTTCATCGGCTTTCTGCGGAAAAATTGACCGGTTTTTTAATTAAGGAAAGATGGGGACTGGAAACCTATTTCCGTTTATTTATTGCTGAGGTTTTGGATGCTGATATTGCTAAAGCTGTTTATCTGGATGCTGATTTAATCGTTAAACAGGATATTAAGCAGCTTTGGGACTGCTGCTTGAATGGTGTTGCCATAGCTGCCGTACCTGAGCTGGTTTTGGATGCCGACTATGACCTTGAGCGTAGACGGAGATTGGGACTGAATGAAAAGATGCAATATTTTAATGCAGGTGTTCTGCTTTTAAATCTTGATGTCTGGCGGGAAAATAAGCTCACTCAAAAAATAGCAGACTATATAAGAGATAATGTTGACAGGCTTAAATTTTGTGACCAGGATGCCTTAAATGCGGTGCTGCAAAATAATTACCTGCCGCTTCCGGCTAACTGGAATGTGCAGAGCTGTATATTTAAGTCTTATTATTCTTTAGCCAGAAGCAGGCTGCTGCAGGAAATAAGAGCGGCAGCAGAAAATCCGTCTATTGAACACTTCACCGGGACTAAGCCTTGGCTTCCTGGCTGTGCAGAGCCTTATCAAAAGGAGTATTTTTATTATCTTTCTAAAACTCCCTGGTCTGATTTTAAAATAAAATTTGTTCCGTCTAAGGCCTTGAAGAAATACTGGCGGATTTTATGCAGAAAGGCCTTAAATATATTTTTGTCAAGAGGAGAATGAAATGAAGAAAATATCAGTGTTAATTCTGACTTATAATGAAGAGGAACGAATCAGGGAATGTCTTGACAGTGTACGGTGGGCGGATGAAATAGTGGTAGTTGATTCTGAAAGTCAGGATAGGACTTTAGATATTGTTCGGGAATATACTGATAAAGCCATTGTGCAGCCATGGCTGGGCTTTGGTGCGCAGAGAAATCTGGGCATAAAAAGCTGTACGGGAGACTGGATTCTTATTCTTGATGCTGATGAGCGGGTATCGGATGAGCTAAGGGAAGAACTGTTGACTATAAGTAAAAAGGATGATTCTGTGGTTGAGGGCTACTATATTGCCAGGAAAAATTATTTTTTAGGCAGATGGATCAAGGGCTGCAAATGGTATCCTGATTTTACTTTGCGTTTTTTTCAAAGAGGAAAAGGCCGCTATAATGAGAAGCTGGTACATGAAGCACTGGAGGTAAACGGCAAAACAGCTTATCTCAGTCAGCATTTGCTGCATTATACCTATAAGGATCTCCGGCATTATATAAGTAAAATGAATAATTATACTGATTTGGAGGCTAAACAGTTTATCCTTAAAGACCGCAGGGTCAGTCCGATGGACTTTGCTTTTCGTCCCGGCTGGACATTTTTTAAAATGTATTTTTTAAAAAAAGGCTGGCAGGCAGGCTTTCCCGGCTTTATATTAAGCGTGCTGCTCAGCTTCTATAATTATATGAAATATGTTAAAGCGTGGACAGGGGCGAAGGGAAATGAATAAAATATCTGCTTTAGTTTTGACGTATAACGAAGAGGACAGAATTGCAGACTGTTTAAAAAGCCTGAGCTTTGCTGATGAAATAATAGTAGTCGATTCAGGCAGTACAGATGGGACACTTGAAATTGTCAGGCAGTATACTCCTTATATCTTTAATCAGCCCTGGCTGGGGTTTTCCGGTCAGCGTAATTTTGGTCTGCAAAAGTGTCATGGGGAATGGATCTTGCTTTTAGATGCTGATGAAAGGATAGAAAGCGGCTTAGCTTTAGAAATTAAAGAAAAATTATCTCATAACACAGAATACAGTGCTTTTTACCTGCCGCGCAAGGCTATGTTTTTAGGCAAATGGATTAAGCATGCAGGCTGGTATCCTGATTATGTCTGCCGCCTGATTAAAAACGGGGCAGGCTATTATGAAAATCTGGTTCATGAAAATCTGGTCATCAGCGGCAAAGCAGGCAGGATGAAGGGTGCAATAGTTCATTTCGGGCATCGCAATATGAACCACTTTATTGAGAAAATGAATCAATATACCTCCTTAGGAGCTGAGGGAATGGCGGAGAAAGGCAGAAAAGCCGGAATAACAGCCTGCCTTTTTCGACCATTATGGGCTTTTTTCAGAATGTATATCCTGAAAAGAGGATTTTTAGACGGTACAGAGGGTTTTGTTGTCAGCACCTATCATGCTTATAATGTCTTTTTAAAATATGCTAAATTATGGGAGTATAATCATGTTAAAAAATAAACTGCGGATCTTGCAGGTTAATACAGGCAGGATTTGGTCTGGAGCAGAAGAGCATATGCTGTGTCTAGGGCGGGGAATGCAGGCAAGAGGACATCAAGTCTATTTTGCCTGCCCTGCCGGACGGGAAACAGCGGCTAACTTGCATGAGCGGGGCTGGGAGACAATTCCGCTTAACAGCGGGATTATTTCTCTGTTTCATCTGATCAGGATAATAAAGGATTTCCGGATAGACATTGTCCATGCTCATTCAGGCAAGGATTTTACTGTCTGTTTGCTGGCGGCGAAATTTGCCGGCAGGGGAAAGGTCATCTTTACTCGGCATATTATCAAGCCGCTGAAGCAGAATATTTGGAACAGCTGGATCTTAAAAAATACAGACAGGATCATTGCTGTGTCAGGAGCAGTAAAGCAGTCTTTAGTTGATTTTAACCGGGTTGAGCCGGAAAGGATAACCGTTATTCATAATGGCCTTGACTTAACCCAAAACAGGCAGGTCAGGAGAGATGAAACTCTTTTCTCCTATGGCCTTAAATCAGGAGAGCTTTCTCTCTCATCTATTGGCAGACTGGATCCGGAAAAGGGACAGCGCAGCTTAATCAAAGCTATGCCTTTAGTTCTGGCTAAGTATCCTAAAGCAAAGCTTTTTCTGGTTGGGGAAGATAAAAATGGCGGGCAGGAAAAACAGTATCTGCTGAATTTAGTCAAGGAAAATGATTTGCTGGGAAAGGTTATATTTATGGGCTTTCAAAATGATACAGCGCAGATTTTAGCTGACTCTGATCTTTTTGTTTTAGCTTCAGATGCCGAGCCCTTTGGCCTTGTTATCCTGGAAGCTATGCTGCAAAAGGTACCGATAGTTGCTCATGGCACAGGCGGGGTAACAGAAATTTTAGAGCAGGGCAGTACCGGAATTTTAACTGCCTCTAATGATTACCAAGCTTTAGCCGAAGGAATTATTCAGACTTTAAGTAATTATCCTAAAGCAAAAGAGAGGGCAGAAAAAGCCTGTCAGGTTCTTTTCGAGCATTTTACTTTGGAAAAAATGCTGGATAAAACAGAAAAGCTTTATTATTCTCTGAGTGGGCAGGTGATTTGATTATGGGCTTTGGCATTTATCTTTATGCTTTAGGTACATTCTGGTCAACAGCAGCCTTTAATGTCGGGCTTATTTTAGGTTTTCTTGGCCTTATTATTCATGCCTTGGTGAGAAGGGAAAAAATATTTTGGCAGAGCAAATTAAATAAGGGTATAATTCTTTTCTTTGCTGCCGGTTTCTTTTCCTTATTGTATGCAGTTAATCCGGGTGAGGTTTTAGGTG
>JBJDXG010000156.1:0-3876 GCA_051866555.1 bacterium
GGAATTATGGCAGTGCTTCTGAGATATTTGATGAAATAGGTCAGGTAGTAGGCTCTTATGCCGGAATGAATTTTGCCAGATTGGAGAAAAAGGGACTGCATTGGCCATGCCCAACTTTAGACCATCCTGGAACTCCATATCTGCATAAGGACGGTAATTTCATCAGAGGTAAGGGACTGTTCCATGCTTTTGATTATCAGCCGCCAGCTGAATCTCCGGATGAGGAATATCCTATTTTGCTGACTACTGCTCGTTCTTTGTATCATTTCCATACAGGTACAATGAGCCGGAATGCTCCGCTGATCGATGCTTATAAACCTGAGGAAATGGCTATGCTCAGCAGCAAGACAGCTCAGGAATATGGCATAAAAACAGGTGATACTATTGAAGTTGCTTCCCGGAGAGGCAAGATAAAAACTAAAGTACAGGTTACAGACAAGGTTCCAGCCGGAATGATTTCTATAACCTTCCATTTCAATGAATCTCCGGTTAATGAACTGACTGTTTCTGCGACAGATCCTGTATGTAAGATTCCTGAATTGAAGGTTTGTGCTGTAAAAATTAATAAACTAGACGCTTAGAAGTGTTATAAAGTATTAAAAGCAGTAAATTCAGGAATGAATTTACTGCTTTTATACTGCTGCTTTACTGAAAATTTAATCGAAAATATGGGGAAGGAGCCTGGAAAATGAATAAATATAATGTGTATTTGCTTTTTACTGGGATAATAATATTTCTTATTTTAATTTGTTCTGTACCTTCTGAAAGCAGCTATTACATACCGTTCAGACAATCTATTACGGCTGATGGAGAATCTGTTCTTATTTTAGAAAATCATAATTCTGCTGTGCCCAACAGCACTTCTAAAATAGGGCAGATAGCCTGCCGTTATCTTGATGTACCTTATGTTTACGGCGGAAGTACGGCTGCTGGCTTTGACTGCTCTGGCTTTACGCAGTTTGTTTATCGTGAGGCAGGAATTAATCTTCCCCGTACTTCCGATGCTCAAATGGAGTTCATTGTGTCTTCCGGAGGCTTAATTGGCTATGATTTTAACTCTTTGCCTGTCAATGCTCTTTTGTTTAAGGTAGGCAAGGGGGAGGGAGGCCATGTGGCGATTTATCTGGGCAACAATGAGATTATTGAAGCGGCGGGACGAGGAGGAGGCTATAAGGTGGTTAAGGTTAAGCTGAATCCTGAGCAGATGGCGGCCCGATTCAATTTATGGGGACTGCCCTCCGGAGCAGAGAATTTATGAGCTTTAAGGCTCCTGAAAATTTTTAATGGCTATATTGGCTGCTGAAAATTCGTCTTTTATCTTCTGAGCCAGCTGTAAGGCCTGGGTATTATCACCGTGCAGGCATAGGGTATCTGCTTGCAGGTTGATAATAGTTTGCTCTGCGGTTTTTACCTTTTGTTCTTTAACTAAAAATAAGGTTTGGCTTACAGCCTGTTCGATTTCGGTTATTACGGAATTTTTCTCGCTGCGCGGCAGCAGTGTTCCATCTGATTGGTAGGTTCGATCGGCAAAGATTTCGTTAGCGGTTTTTAGACCTATTTCCTGACCGGCTTTAATTAATTCACTTCCTGAAAGTCCGAAAAGTATGAGATTCGGATTAAAGTGATAGATGGCTTTAGCGATTGCTGAAGCTATTTTTTTGTTTTTAGCCGCCAGATTATAAAAGGCTCCATGCGGCTTTACATGCTGTAATTTTCCTCCTTCTGCCCGAACAAAAGCATCGAGAGCTCCTAACTGATAGAGGATAAAATCATATGCTTCGTCTTGGGTAACGGCCATATTTCTCCGACCGAACCCCAGGCGGTCGGGAAAACCGGGATGTGCTCCTATGGCTACCTGGTTTTCCAGGGCTAAATTAACTGTTTTTTTCATTATGTGCGGATCACCGGCATGGAATCCGCAGGCTATATTGGCCGAAGAAACTATTTTGAGTATTTCCTCATCTAAACCCAGTTTATAGATAGTGAAACCTTCTCCTAAATCGCAGTTTAAATCAATTCTGTTCATCAAATGTACCTCCATTTGGTTATGATACTTTTTTTAAGTCGGTCGATTTTTTTTTCCTGTTCGATTAAAAGTCTCTGCGCTTCCTCTAAGGTTATTTCTCTGAACTCTATCTTTTCTCCTGGTTTAGTCTGAGCAGCTGAAGATAAATCTGCGGAGATTATCTGAGCCATTCTGGGATAACCTCCGGTAGTCTGATGATCGGCTAAGAGAAGGATAGGATTGCCGTCCGGCGGAATTTGAACCGTTCCGCAGGTTACGGCCTCGGAAATCATCTCACAGTCAGGGATTGTTTTTAATGCTGCGCCTTTTAAACGATAACCCATGCGGTCAGATTGTGGAGTCACTCTGAAAGCTACCGAAGAAAACAGAGCCTGGCTTTCCTTGGTAAAAAGATGATATTCATTTCCTTTAAGAAAGCGCAGAACTTTCTTCTCCCTGCTTTTCAGCCTAAATTCTTTGCTGAGTGACCAGTTCAGCGGTTTAAAGCAATTATTGGCAGTTGTATCTTTTATTTGCCTGATAATTGTTTCGGTTGTTTTATTGACTTTATGCAGGGCTAAAGTGTCATTTTCTCTTAAAACATGTCCCTCTAAACCTCCGATATTTGCCCTTAAATAAGTGCTGCAGCTATTCATTATTTTAGGCAGGTGGAAACTGCCGGAAATGGCCAGATAAGAGCAGCAGCCTGTTTTAGCCGCTTTAAAGTTGAGTATGGCACCTTTTTTAACCAGGACAGGCTGCCACATAGGCAGCGGTCTATTGTCAATTGTAGGAGAAAAATCAGCTCCGGTAACAGCAATCAGGCAGTCGCTCTGAAAGAGAAAGGAGGAACCGAGCAGAATCATTTCAATTGCTGCTGCATTTTCAGGATTGCCGACTAATAAATTAGCCAGACGAAGTGAGATTTTATCCATAGCGCCGCTGGTTATTATGCCGTATTTCTGCAGTCCGTAGCGTCCTAAATCTTGAATTGTGGTCATAAGACCGCTCTTAAGCACCTTTATCATTTTAACTCGCTCCTTGCTGCCGTTAAATTACAGTATTCTGAGTAAGAGATCGGTTTGAATTTAATCAGGTTTCCTGCTTTAAGCAGAGTAGGCGGCTGCTTTAGCGGTTCAAATAAATTGAGAGGGGTACGGCCTATAATTTGCCAGCCTCCTGGAGTTTCAATGGGATAGATTCCTGTTTGTTCTCCGGCTATGCCGACTGAACCGGCCGGAATTTTAAGCTGCGGAGTTTTTTTACGCGGAGTTGCTATTTTGTTATCCATACTTCCAAGGTAAGGAAATCCTGGAGCGAATCCGAGCATATAAACTAAATATTCTTTTTGTGAATGCAGTTTAATAACTTTATGAATACTTAAATTATTATATTTAGCTACATATTCTAAATCTGGTCCTAAGCGTTTATCATAACATACGGGAATAGTTACTGTTTTTCTGCTTAAATCAGGACGTTCTTTTATTTTATAAAAACTGGAATAAACAAGCTCAGAGAATATTTGATAAGGCGATTGCCTGTTTTTTTCCGGATACTGCTGATAAATGCTGAAAGGACTGTATAAAATTGTTATTTTAGTAAAACCGGGTATATATTCAATCATTCCGGGAAGAGGATTTTTTTCCAGGTAATCACTGAAGACCATGATTTTTTCCTGGGTTTTTATATTTATATTTTCTCCGAAGGTGATAATGAGAGCGTTATCACCGCAGGGAGAGATTTGCGGTTTGAAAAATTGTTCTTTCATTGATTAATTCCCAAACTTTTCTTTAAATTTTAATTTTTTATAATATAAATATTATAACAGAGTAGGAATATTAGGGCAATTACCAGTATTAATTAAAGAGAAG
>JBJDXG010000157.1:0-3868 GCA_051866555.1 bacterium
CAAGGTATATTTATAAATGATGCATTACCATATACCATTATTCCAACAGGCTCATATTTAGATAGCATAAAAACTTTTGAAGCTGTATTATATATTTTAGAATTTTCTGGCCCAGGTAAAGTAACTGCACTATCAGCCGCAATAGCCACCCCTTGTTTGTTCATTATAACTACTTCTGCTGTCATAAGAATATCGCCTCCTTTTTCTTACATAATTCCCCACAAAAAGAGGAAATTCCTGCAAGAAAAAAGAGCATCCATTACAGATGCCCTCATGAAAGGAATTGATTTTCTACAATACCATTATAGCAGGTTTATTCTTCCTAGAAGTGTTCTAAAAGTGTTCTGGATTTTTCACCCCGCCTACTCAAATAGCGGAAGCGGCTTAAAACTATTCAAAGCCTTCAACCCATACACAGCAACCGCCACCCGCTCAATAGCTTTCCTCCGAACTTTCCCCTTACAATGATCAACCGAATACCCAACTCTCTCTGCTATCTGCACCCATGATAAACTTTCCTCGGACATATACTTCATTTTAACCACAGCGCGCTCTAATTCCGGCAGTGAAGCAATTGCCTTATCAATCTTTTCAATCACGTTTTTTTGACTTAAAAGCTCCTGTTCCAGCTCAGCGATATCTTCTTCCCGCTGAAGCACTTCATCCTCAGTTGCAGAGGTAAACTTATAAGTCTTGCTTACAGGCTCTCTTGTCGTATCAACAGCACCGGCTCCTTTGAAGTCATCCTTCAGCAGCTGGAGCTGCTGCTCTAAAATCTCTATGTTAGCCTTGATTGCCCGGTAATTATAAAGATACTTCTCCGTCGCCTTAAAATAATTCACCTCTACCCCTCCTTAACAGCTGCCCTAAAAGCCCTTCAGTATCCAATCACCTTTTTTAACTCCACGTCTGATCATTCTCATGGCCTGCTCATTTATTTCATTAAGCAGCTTTAAAAATTCTGGATAAAATTTTTCTTTCTCTTCTTCTGAAGCACCTCCATCAAAAAATTTTTCTGCTTTTTTATGACGTTCTAACAAAGCATTATATTTTCTTTTAAAAGCTCGCATCGGATCATTTGTCTCAATCATCTACCTCACCTTATTTTCAATAAGCTCTTTTACTTTTTCAACTGAATCAACAATGGCCGTTACAGCTCCGGCCTTTTCCCACTTATCCAAGATTGCCAGCTGAAGCTTAGTCGCTTTTCCTCCCGGTCTTTTCACCTCCAATTTTAAGGATCTGCCTTTGTATACGGCATCAATATCCGGCTCTCCAGAGCAGAAGCTCCCGCCATGAACCTTTATAGCTCGGCATCCCTCAAGACTGTTTAGATATTTCAATATCCTATTAACTATGGTTTTTTCAAATGGCTGCTTTTTTTCCAATTTCTTCAGCTCCTCTGATTATATTTCATTTTATAATACATCTTTTTTATCATTCTAGCTTTATCTTCATTGATAAACTTACCTTTTCTCCAATTTACTCATTTTTAAAAGGAATTTCGCCCTTACTTATGTCTTTTTCCTCATAATATATAAAAAATAAATCCTGTTTTTTAGTCATAAAACCATGCTTTTCTCTCGTTTCCTCCTTTTTACTTTAAATATCTTATCTATTTATGTTTCACTCTTCAAATACAACCATTTTTATTATTACAGCTTTATTTTTATTGATAATATTATCAATACTCCTATTTACTTGTTTTTAAAAGCAATATCTACCTTACTTATGTCTTTTTCCTCATAATATGGAGATAATAAATCCATAGTTTTTAGCTATAAATCCATGCTTCTCTCTTGTTTTCTCCCTTTTACTTTAAATATCTTGTCTACTTATGTTTCACTCTTTAAATATAACCATTTTAGCTGCTATAACTTTATTTCTATTGATAAAATTATTATTACTCCTATTTACTTGTTTTTAAAAGCAATATCTTCCTTACTTACGTCTTTTACATCAAAAATCTTCATATAGTCTGCTAAAAAGTGACGCACGAGTGACCCAAAATTTTTATGAGTGACCCCAAAAAAAATGCTTATAAATGCGATAGGTATAGGATTCTTATCCTAATTGGGTCACATGCGTCACTTGGGTCACACGTTTTTTCTTTATAGAGACACACCCCCCTTGTTTTTTTATAATTCAAAAAATAGGGTAAAGGAGGGGGTCTATATATAGATGGTTTTTTTAGGTGACGCACGTGACCCAAGTGACCCAAAATGCCCTTCAACCCGCATGGTTATCAGGTTTTTGTTTGGGTCACAAAATATAAGCCTGCGTCACTCATAGCCATTTTGGGTCACACAGACTTATATTTTCAGTCTATATCTGACGTTTCTTCCATCCCTTTGCTTTCAGCATCAAAAAGAGATAGCTTTATTCCTATAAAAACCACTCTGCCTCTCCCATTAAAGCTCTTCCTTATTTTCAACCTTCTTTTCCCATCACTAGGTTTTCTTTCTGTAACAATCCATTCTCTGTCCGCCCAATTCCTTAAAATTTTCTGCGGATTAAAACCGCCTTCGTTCATCATTCTTTCAAAAATAGTTGGGAAAATATAAAGAACGCTGTTTTCTTCTATTCCGTACCGCTCTCGCATAGCTAAGTTGGTAAAACTGACGTCATTCACGTTATACCAGCTTAAAAAATAATCCATAGCCCTTTTTCCGTCGTCTATCTCTTCAGTATCTTCTAAAAGGCTTATCACTTCATTTGCAATCCTTTCAATTTCCTCCCTTGCCGTTTCTTCTGACAGACCAAAAATCCACTGGCTGGCATAGTAATCGCCTAAAGCAATAACCGCAGCTGCGGAAATATGAGTTTCTATGTTTTTAGGATTTTTCTCCCTGAAGGAATCTTTAAAATATCTAAAATCCTCCTGAACCTGTTCAGGGTTTTCTTTTATAAAGTTAATTAGCTTTTGAATAAAATCAGGCCCTGCTTGCCCATAGTTTTCTTTTATCTCACTGTAAACCTGCTTAGCTAGAAGTTCATCGGTAATAGGCTTAGCGCAAATCTCCAGGACACGAGTTTTAACGCCGCCTGTGCTGGAATTGCTTGAAATAGGCTCTTCGCCTGAGGTTATAGCTATTGTCCGCCAGTATTGAAATTTTTGCAGACCACCGTTTTTAGCTCCTCTCGCTTTGCCTTTCCCCAGTCCCAGCAAATAAACCAGGTTTTCAATAAAAGCCTGTTTTTCTTTGGCTACTGCCTGCTTTTCGTCAATGCTGATAGGCAAATCATTGAATAAGGCTGCTGCACGCTCTACACCTACTTTAGTCGTATTAAAACTGATTGACAGCAAATCAGGATTGCCCCAAGCGCTTAGGGCAAAATAAACAGCAGCCGATTTTCCGCCGGTCGTACTTTCCCATATATGCAGCAGAAAAACACGCTCATTTACCAGCTTTATCAAAGGAGCTGCAAAAGAAGCTCCTAATATAAACCTTGCTAAAGGGAATTTTCTTATTTTTAAAGCAAACTCTTTCCATTGCTCCAGGCTTCCTTTAGACTGAATCGCTGTAGCAACAGAAAAATTTTCTATTTTATCGGTGTCAAGGATAACATCTCCAACGGCTCCCGGTAAAAAATTATGGTCTCCTATCCATCCTGTATGACTAATAGAACGTGCTATCGGCAAAATATCTCTGTTAGCACGCTGCAGATCGTCAAAATATCTTACTAAAAGTCTGGCATTCTCTGAACTTACCAAAAGTCCTCTGTTAGCTAACTGCACTAAGCTTCTGCTGTTAAAAACAGTAGAACGCTCAGCAATTATGTACTTCCACCTGCCATCCATATAAAAAGCCAATTCTATTTTTTCTTCTTCGGTATCAATATTTTTTAATCTTTTAGTTAAAATAGT
>JBJDXG010000158.1:0-3841 GCA_051866555.1 bacterium
CTCTCCATAAACCAGCCGCGGCTATCGCCGAATTTCTTCGGTTCTAAAATAAATACATCCAATACCTCAGTTGCTGTTACCTTCATCTTCCCTCTCCTTGTATCATAGTGTGATATACAAATACATTTCCTTAATAAAATATCTTATTCTGTACTACCTGCATTAAATGCCTGCCGTATGCTGATTTGCCGTATTTTTCGGCTGAAGCTCTTAAGGTTGCTTCATCTATCCAGCCATTTTTATAAGCTATTTCCTCCGGCGCTGAAATCTTAATTCCCTGGCGATTTTCTATAACTCTTATAAACTCACTGGCTTCTGCCAAAGATTCCATAGTTCCGGTATCCAGCCAGGCATAACCGCGTCCCAAGGTAATGACATCAAGCTGCCCCTGCTTTAAGTAAAGATTATTCAAATCAGTGATTTCCAGCTCTCCCCTGGCAGATGGCTTTATCTCTTTTGCCAGCCGGGAAACCTGACTGTCGTAAAAATACAATCCGGTCACGCAATAGTTGGATTTCGGCCGCTTGGGCTTTTCCTCCAGCGACAGCACACGTCCCGCAGCGTCAAACTCAACAATGCCGAATCTTTCCGGGTCATCAACATAGTAGCCGAAAATAGTCGCCCCATCTGCCTTATTCGCTGCTTTTTTCAGCAGACTGCCAAGCCCGTTGCCGTAGAAGATATTATCTCCTAAAATCATGGCACAGCTGTCCCCGGCAATAAAATCCTCCCCGATAATAAACGCCTGAGCCAGTCCATCAGGCGAAGGCTGCTCGGCATAGGAAAGATTAAGTCCATAGCTTGAGCCGTCTCCCAAAAGCCGCTGAAAATTCGGCAGATCAATCGGTGTCGAAATAATTAAAATATCCTGAATCCCCGCCATCATCAAGGTCGACAGCGGATAATAGATCATCGGTTTATCATAAACAGGAAGCAATTGCTTAGAGGTTACCAGAGTCAAGGGATACAGTCTGGTACCTGAGCCTCCTGCCAGAATAATTCCTTTCATATTTTCTCACTCCCTCGTAATGTCTTAATTATCTCATTTTAGCATTATAAACGCAATATTGCAACATTTCTCCCAATTAACCAATTCTCTCTATACAACTTTAGAAAGCCTATATATCGCTTCCTATTAAAAATACTTTTTTCCCACAAAAAGCAATGCCATATTGCCAAATTTTATCTATCCCTTGTTTTTTTAATTCGCTGACATATTCTTTTTCCTGTATTTGTTTTAAAGCTTTCCTGGCTTTTTCTTCTAATTCTTTTTCATTTTTCGTCTGTTTAAATTCAAGTATTATACCATAATGTTCTTTATTCTTTGGAATAAGAACGATATCAAACCGTCCAAAGCCACTTTCTCTATTCGATTCTACATTATAATTTTTTTCAGTAAGTATGCAGAAACCAAGCATTAAACCATGATAAAAATTTTCACTAACATCATGATAACTGACATATCCCCGAACAATTCTTCTTAGATAAGATTCAAATATTTCTATATCTCCTGCCAGCATTGCTTCTAACATCTCTGTCACACAACCAGTATATCCGCTTAAGGACTCCTTGATTTCACCGCAAAATAAACTTTTTATTTCGTTATTTGGTATTTGCAAGGCTGCTATTTGTTCTTCTTTACCCTCTATTTGCACTACCTTTAAATATCCAGCCGTAAGCAGGATAGTATAAAGGTCATTTTTATTTTTCCCAATATCGTTATAGATTACATTTTCCTGTATCTTTTTCTTAATCGTGCCGCCGCTAATTAAAGTTTGTAAGTCTTCTCTATTGGCTTTATCCAAGTCCTCCAGCAAATGACGCAGTATTCCGTTAGCTGAAGTGTTTACCCAATAAGGCAGCGGTTTACATTTATTATCGAAGTATTCTATTATCGACCAGGGGTTATATATTTCTGTTTCTCCAAAACGATAGCCGTCATACCATTTTTTTATTTCCGGTATTTTGTCTTCATAGCCAAGCTCCAACGCCATTTTTTCTACTTCTCCACCGGTAAAGCCAAATGCGTTGCTGTAGCGTTCGCTTAAGACTGAGCAAACCTTTAAATTATTTAGCCCGCTAAAAATACTTTCTTTGGCTACTCTAAGAACTCCGGTAAGCACAGCAAATTCTAAACTTTCATTTGTTTTTAAAGCGTTGCTGTAAAAATTGCGCATAAAGGCAATCATTTCTTTATAAAATCCATTTTCCCAGGCATTTTGAATAGGAGAGTCGTATTCATCTATTAATATTATTGGTTTTACTTTATAATAACGTTCTAAATATTCACAAAGATTTTTTAAACCTTCTCCCAATTCATCATAACTCACATTTTTATCCCTGCCGCTTATTTTTCGAAAGTATATTTTTTCTTCTTCATCTAAAAATTCGCCTTCTAATAAAAATTTAAACTTTTTATAAAGTCGAGACAGTTCTCCTCTCAGACATCCCATTGTGTCTTCATAAGTTAACATAGCAACAGTTTTCATAACCGAAAAAATTACCGGATATTTATTTTTATAAGTTAAATATTTTTCTCCAGCCTGCATAATTTTTAGATCATCAAATAAGTTAGGGTCTTTCTGATTTACATCAAAAAATTCTTTTGTCATACTAAGGGTTAAAGTTTTGCCAAAACGCCGAGGACGAGTGATTAATGTTACCTTGGCTCTATTATCCAATAAATCTTTAATAAACAAGGTTTTATCTACAAAATAATAATTCTCATTTATCATTTCTGTAAATGATTCTATTCCTATAGGCATTCTTTTCATTTTAACCCCTCCTCCCTTTAATACCTTGATTATCTAATTATAAGAGCTGAAAAGCTGTTGTCGGAATAGGTAAATTTCAATTCAACTCAGAGCCTTTCTTGTCTGACAAGCACCGGCTGCCAAAAACAAGAGAAGCAGCAGCAATGTTTTATCATCATCAAAATTAAATTCCACTAATCCCTGAACAGCAAATGCTAAAATTGCAAAAAAGACGGCATTCTTATCCCGGCACAGCCAGCCCTCCTTCAGCATCAAACAGAGCAGAAATAAAAAGCACAGAAGACCAATTATCCCTGTTTCAGCTAAAAAATTCAAATAACTGCTGTGAGCATGTCTTAAACTTCTTTCTTTAGCACTGTCTAAAATATATTCCTGCTGATATCTTTCGGGAAAATTGCCCAGACCTATTCCGGTCAGCGGATAATCTTTAACCATTTCGGCTGTACTGGTCCATATCTTTAATCTTTCAGCATTAGACTGCATCTGCAAATCACTGATAGTCTGAACTCTGCCTAAAATGCCGGGAACAAGAAAAACGATTAAAAGAACAACTGCCGTCAGCCAAATCAGCTTTTTTCTCTGATAGCAAAATATATATAAAGCAAGTGCAGCTAAAAATCCAATCCAGGCAGCACGAGTCATAGTAAATAACAAAGCCGCTGCCGTCAAAACAAAGACCAAAGCATAAATGCTTTTATCACTTACTCTTTTCGCTTTCAGGCAGTAATCAAAGCTGATTAAAGCTATAATCATCATTAATTCAGCAAAGGTCATATAATTAAGTGTGCCTATGACCCGCTCCATTCCCATAAAATGCTGGATTATTCCATAAACAGCCGCCAGTGAAGCCGAAAAAAAGAGCAAGCTTTCTGTCCACACTCTATTAGAATGATAAGCAAAAAAATTAAGAAACATATAATAGGCAGCAAAAACCATGGTGTATTCCTTCAGCTCACCTAAAACCTCACCCGGATTAACTGCATACAGTAAGGAAAGAAAACCGGCAGCAAAGAAAAGAATTATACCCTTATTTAATTTGCTCTGCCAGAATATTTTTTCCCTTCTCA
>JBJDXG010000159.1:0-3837 GCA_051866555.1 bacterium
GGGATTCTCTGCCCTTAGGGGTATTGTCCCGAAGCAGCAGCCGCAGTGATATACCTTATCCGATAGCAGAAAATATGGAGAATATATTGATGCCTGATTATGATGATTATTTTAAGGCGCTTGAAGAATATGGTCTGAGAGAAAGAATAGAGCCTGCTCTGTTTATTGAAGGCTCAAGAGGCTGCTGGTGGGGGCAGAAAAAGCCCTGTACCTTTTGCGGTTTAGGAGGAAAGAGCCGGGTTTACAGAGAAAAAAGTGCCGAAAAAGTTTATAAAGAGATGAAATATTTAAGTGAGAGGTATAAGGTTAAGAAATTTGCTTTTACTGACAGCATTTTAAGCCAAAAGCATTTAAAAGAATTGCCTAAGCTTTTGCAGAATGAAGATTATGAGATTTTTTCTGAAATTAAATCGAATTTAAATAAAGAGGAAATACGTTCATTGCGGGAAGCCGGTTTTACTTATCTCCAGCCGGGGATTGAAGGCTTGCATGATGAGGTTTTAAAATTGATGCATAAGGGCAATAAAGGCTTGAAGCATATTGAGCTGCTAAAGAATTGCCGTATTTTTGGCATAGGTCTTTCCTGGAATATACTCTATGGCTTTCCAGGGGAAAAAACTGAATGGTATGAAGACTTAAATGAACTGATACCGCTGATTACTCATCTGCATCCGCCTAATGCAGCTATCCATATTATGTATCAGAAATACAGTGTTTATCTTGAGAATCCAAAAGAGTATGGCCTTGATTTGCAGAAGGTAAAATTTTATGATTTTGTTTATCCCGATTTACCTGATTTTACTGACCGAATAGCTTATATGTTTGAGCCAGCGGGAGATGAGAGAGCGGCTTATTACGATTTGAAAAGGCGGCAAGGCTGCTATCAGGAATTGGATACTAAGGTTAAGCAATGGCTGGAAGCTTTTTTTTATAAATATGACCGGCTGGAAATGACAGTTAAGAATGACGAAATTGAAATTATGGATCTGCGTCAGGCAGGAGGAACTCCTTTTGTAACTTTGCGAGGTTTAAAAAAGGAAATATATCTGCTGGCAGAAAAGGTCGTCAAAATAGAATATGTTAAAGCCCGTTTGCAGGACTGTTTTGCTCCGGAGGCAATAGAAGCAGCGATTGCTGAATTAGCAGAACAGAAGCTGCTGTTAAGGTATCAGGGCGAGATACTGGCTTTAGCAGTGGAGCTTAAAGATTATTCCAGTAAAAATATTTTAAACCGAAATCCTTTAGGAAAGATTAGAGGCTGATAAAATGAATGAGATTAAAAAGATTTTTACTTCTGAGAAAATTGAGGCTGATTATTTAAAAGAGGTTGCTGAGGCTAAGTATTTTCTGGAGCTCTTGACTATGGAGCCTGACTTTAAAAATGATTTAGAGAAGGAACCGGAAAAAACTTTACAGCAGTATAATATAGCTCATAAATTTACTGATTTACAGCTTTTGTATGATGCAGAAAAGCTATTGGCTTATAAAAAGAAAAATAAGGAGCTGCCGCTGATCGTTCGCAGGTATCAGTCATTTATTAAGGAGAAATTGCTTTTTCGGGAAGAAATGCAGAAAAATAAATGTGTGCCGCAAAACAAAATTATGCGGGAATGGCGGCAGCGTCAGGTCAACCGCTGCTGGGGAGAATTAGGCGGGCGCAATCAATCCATTGTTCATACTCCGGTTATCTTTGAATTGAATTTGGGCTGTTCGGTTGGCTGCCCTTTTTGCGGAGTTAATGCTCCTAAGCTGACTAAGACCTGTGATTATGCAGCCAATAAGGAGCTTTGGCAAAATATTTTAAAAACAACTAAAGAAATAATAGGTGAAGCGGCCGGTATGGGAACCTGCTATTACGCTACCGAACCGTTGGACAATCCCGATTACGAAAAATTCAGTCAGGATTTTTATGCTGTTTTTCAGAGGATACCTCAGGTAACAACGGCTGTTCCTCTAAGAGATATTACCAGGACTAAAGCCGTTTTACAGCATATGCTGGATACTAAACCGACTATTTTTCGTTTTTCGGTACGCTCTTTAGCCCAGCTAAGGGAGCTGCATCAAGCCTTCAGTCCGGAAGAATTGCTGTTCGTTGAACTTTTGCCGCAGTTCAGTGCTGCACCGAATAATTCTTTTTCAGCGGTAGGGCGAGCCAGAAAGGCTGATGCAGAAGAAAATACGGGAGAAACTATTTCCTGTATTTCCGGTTTTATTATTAATATGGCGGAAAAAAGTGTACGGCTGATAACTCCCTGCGGGGCAGATAAGGAGCACCCAACAGGAGAAATTTGTCTGGGAAAAGAATTTTTTACATCGGAGCAGGATTTTGCCCTTATCATCTCTAAAATGATTAAGGAAAAGATGCAGAATGAGCTTGACCCGCAGAAAAAAATAAAATTTTATTCCTATTTTCAGTACCAGAATGAAGACATAGGCTTTTCCTTAATGAGTAAGACCGGCTTTAAGGTGCATTTTAAAGGCAATAATGAAGCTTTGCTTTATCAAAAGCTGGGGCAGGAAATCGTTAAGGGTGAAAAAAACCGTTTGGAATTGGTCAGCTGTCTGTATGAAAAGGGATTTGCACCGGCCAATATCTTTCTGGCCTTGAATACCTTGTTTAAAGCCGGAGTCCTGGAAGAATAACGCCAAGGAGACATCAAGATGGGTGAAAGGATTATTAAGCGACTTATTATCGGGGTGATTTTTCTGATTATAGCAGTTGCATTTTATGCTGTCTATATAAATGCAGTCAGTAATCGGCGGGTACAGTCAGTTATGTCCGAAAATTATCTTCCGGTATATACTGCTCAGGCTGACTATCAAAAAATATATCCCAGCATTAAGGATTTGAATTTGACCGTTAACATTCCCTGGATGGCTGAGGTAGTAGTTTCTAATTCCGGAACGGTTAAGGAAGCCCTGGCTGAGACCGGTCAGAGTGTAAAAAAAGGACAGGTACTGGCTGTTTTGGAAAGTCCTGAGGTGGAAGCTGATATTGCTTCAGTTGATGGGCAGATTGAACAGGCTAAGGCTCAGCTGATTTCAGCTCAGCAGACAGCTTTAAGATATCGTAATCTTTTGCAGGTAGGAGGTGTTTCGGCTCAGGATTATGACAGTGCAGTAGCATCTCGTGATGTTGCCCGGGGCTCGCTTGATTCTGCGACAGCGCAGAAAAAACATTTGGAGGCGCAAAAGGAAAAGCTTATTTTGCGGGCTCCCGAGGACGGCGATATTCTGACCAGCTATTGCTATCCTGAGTACTATGCTGCTGCCGGGCAGGTGATGTTTGTTCTGGGTGATTTTTCTAAATTATATGTGCAGATTGAGTTAAAGGACAGTGTAATCAAAAAAAATAAGCTTGCGCAAAAGACCTGGAAGATTATGCTGGAGGAAAAATATATTTTGCATAAAGCCTATCCCGGCTATATTAAAGGGAAAAAGGAAAATCTGCTTATCAAACCGATACAATTTTCACCGGAATTGAATATACCGTCTGAAATGCGGACCGTAATCTGGGAGATTCAGAATAAAAATAATTTTTTAGAGCCGACTACTTATCGGAATGTAACGATAATTTCTGAAAGTGAAGAGCTGGTTTTAGCTGTACCGCTGGAGGCGGTTGGGGATTTAAAGCATTTTCCTAAGCTGTATGTTGTAGATGATAAGAATAAGGTTCATTTGCGCCAGGTGAAAATTGGCTTTGCTGATGAAAAATATATTCAAATATTAAGCGGGGTAAAAAAAGGAGAAAAAGTAATTGTTTCGAGCAATAAAGGATTGACCGAGGGATTAAAAGTAACGGTGATGAATTAAGGAGGAGCTATGGATCAACAAGAG
>JBJDXG010000160.1:0-3833 GCA_051866555.1 bacterium
GCAGCTTATCGGTTTTAGGCAGATCCTTTTTAACCAGCTGCATAAAGCGTTCCCTGACCTTAATCTGAACATCCTTTTCCAGACCGGCCAAATCACTTTCACTGACCACCGAAACCTCTTTATCTTCCCCACCTTTAAAAGGAGCGGGATTTACTACCCTGAGATTATGGACATTTATACAGCTCACTGCTCCGGCCGCTACATTGCCCCTGCTGCCTAAGGCTTCAGCCTTGACAGAAGCTCCGGCCCTCCCGGCAGCTATTCCTACCGGCACCCCCATAAAGCTTTCCACTCTTCGCCCGGGAACAAGCACATTATCCGTTAAAAGAAAATTAACTCCATCCACGGTACTGACTAAGGTGCCTGCCTTTAGACTGACCGAACCGCTTCCCTCATTGATCAGGATAACCTTGCCCAAAGCACCGCTCACCCCGATAAGCTTCTTACCGGTCGCAGTTCTACTGAGAGCTAAAGAAATTTCCTTTTCCACAATCCGGGCTGGCAGCTTGGTTCCTGAGGCCTCCTTAAAATCAGGAGAAAATTCCAGCACTAAAGAGCTTTTGACCGTTTTCAGCTCCGGAGTAAGCTCCACCGTACAGGTAGGCCAGCTGAAATACAGAACTGTCGCTGTCAAAATAAAAACCAAACCGGCAGTCAGAGCATAAATATAATTTTTATCCAGCTTAAACAGAGACACACTGGCAGACTGTTCTTCCGGCTCATCAAGCGAGGCGCCCAGCTGCATCTCTGCTGCAGCTGCCTTTACTGCCTGATTATCTGAGATCAGTCTGATTTCCTTGCCCGCCTTAGTCAAATACATATGCAGCAGCTTTAGATTAGTTTTCTGGGTCAGCAAACGATTATTCTCATCAATCACCAAAGCTAATTTTTTCTCCGGCAGACTTTTTAACTGAGCAATAACTGTGTTTATTTCTTCCGCCTGGTCTATATAAATTTTCTTCCAGTCATCCATTTTTTATCACCTAACAATTTAAAAACTGCAGTGTCTTGTCAAATATTCTCTCCCATAAGCCTGCTTTTTCTACATTGACAATAACCTGATAAGCTAAGCTCTTAGGCGTAACATCCTGCTGCCCCTGGAGCAGATTTTCAGCATCAGACGGACCTACTACATCCTTCGCCGTCAAGAGAACCACCTCCGGCAGATGCGCAAACGGCAGTCCGGAATAAATCTGCTCATCACGCAAAATCCTTAAATGGTCAGGCAAAGCGCCTCCTCCGCCGCAAAGGCAGATTTTCGTCGGCAAAGGCTTTCCTTCTGCCAGCTCCTCTAAAAATAAAGCCACCCCATCCTGCCAAATCTGCAAATCAGCCTGCAAACACTTCTGAATCTTTTCCTTCTCAATAGCGAACAGCTTGCCGCTGGAATAAGCTATTTTCAGCTCCTCCGCTTTTTTTAAATCAAGATTCATTCCGGCAGCTATCGTTTTAGTAAAGGCACGTCCGCCCATGGAAAACATCTTCGTTCCTTCTACCCCGCCATTGCGGACTACGGCAATATCGGTAGTGCCTCCGCCAATGTCTATGATCACAGCGCCAAATTCATAAATCTCATCAGTAATAGTGCTGCAGGCAACAGCATAAGGCTCAGCCATAGTGCCGATAAGATTCAGCCCCAGTGACTCAGCAATCGTCTGCAAAGCCCCAACATGCAAAAGCGGCGCAAAGGTATTAAAAATAGTCATTTCCACATTTCTGCCCTGAAAATCAAGCGGATTGCTCACCTTATAGCCGTCAATCTTGACCTCGACAATCGCCGTATTGACCAGCTCAACATCGATCTTACTGAAGCCGGTCTCAGCCAGCAGCTGCTTTTCCGCCTCGTCCATAGCTTCCTTCTGCGCTTTAAGAGCCAGCTTCTTTAATTCCGCCCAATCTAATTTCTTTTCCGGATTTTTTCTTTCCTGCAAAACAGTCCTGCGGATACCCTTAACAAACTCCCCGGCAAGACCGATCATCACATCCTCCGGCATAACTCCGGCCATTTTAGCCGCCCTTTCCACAGCCTTCCCGGCAGTTCTCGTTACCCCTTCAATATTAGCCACCGCTCCGCCTTCCATATCACCGTATTCCTGGCGCAAACGGCTGACTCCAATTATTCTTTCCTCTTTTTCATTGTATTCCACAATTACTGCCTTCACAAATTCCGTTCCGATATCTAAAGCAAGCTTCACCTGCAAATCCTTTTTTAAAGCTTCCTCCGGCTCTTTCTCCAGTTTATTCTTTATTTTCTGCCATAATTCACCTAACACAGTCCTGTCCCCCTCTTAATTTTTTCCTGAGACATCTTTTAAATAGCTGCGTACCAATTCTTCCATGATTTCATCACGTTCCACCTTGCGGATCATATTCCGGGCATCACCATGACTGGTTATGTAAGCAGGATCTCCGGAAAGCAGATAGCCAACGATCTGACTGACAGGATTATAGCCCTTCTCTACCAACGACTGATAGACACTGGCAATAATCTTTTTTATCTCACTCATATCATCTATTTTGAACTGAAACATCATGGTTTGCTCAAGCTCTTTTTTCTTCACTTCAATCCACTCCTTCGCTTCCTAAAAATATTCGCCCTGAAATAAACAATTCCCTTTTACAGATTGCAAAGTAACTAAGAAAAGCTGCCATAGGACTCCCCACAGCAGCTCTTCCGCCATAACTAAAATTCAGTTTTTACTTCAATAGCTCTTTAACTGTGTCAGCAACTAAAGCCAGAGCTTCCGGCAATTTGTCAGGATTCTTGCCCCCTGCCTGAGCCATATCAGGACGACCGCCGCCGCCGCCGCCGGCTGCTGCTGCTGCCGCCTTAACGATCTTACCGGCATGCAGACCGCGGGACAGCAGATCCTTAGGCACTGTTGCCACAAAAATAACCTTGTCACCCAAAACAGAGCCCAGAACAACTACTCCCTGTATTTTATCGCGCAGATTATCCGCCATCTCCCGCAGGGCCTCAGGGTCAAGACCGGACATTTCAGCCGCCAAAACAGGAATACCATCTACCTCCACAGCCTTTTGCAGAACTGATTCACCTTCTGCTCTGGCTATTTTGCCCTTTAATTCATGCAGCTCTTTTTCCTGCTCTTTCACAGTAAGCAGTAATTTATCTACCTTGCCTGACAGATCATTAGGCACAGTTTTCAGCTTTTCGCTGACCTCCTTTAAGGTCTTTTCCGTTTCCTTGATATGCTTTAAGGCATTAAAGCCGGTAACTGCTTCAATTCTTCTCACTCCGGCAGCAATTCCGGTTTCACTTAAAAGCTTGATGCAGCCAATCTGAGCCGTATTAGTTAAGTGAGTTCCTCCGCAGAGCTCCAGACTGAAATCACCCATCTTGACCATTCTGACCTTAGCGCCGTATTTTTCACCGAACAACGCCATCGCGCCCTGCTTTTTAGCCTGCTCCAAATCAACCTCTTCTACAGTTACCGGTAAGCTGGCAAGCACAGCCTGATTAGCCAGAGCCTCGATTTTTTCCAGCTCTTCAGCCGTTACCGGGGCAAAATGAGCAAAGTCAAAGCGCAGACGCTCAGCCGTTACCATAGAGCCTGCCTGCTCTACGTGCTGACCTAAAACCTGTCTTAAAGCACTGTGCAGAATATGGGTGGCACTGTGATTGCGCGCTGAGCTCAGTCTTGTTTCCCTATTGACCTCGGCTGTCACTTCTTCTCCTACCCGCAGTTCACCCTGTTTAATCCTAACCGAATGACTAAAGAGACCATTTTTTAATTTCTTAGTATCAATAACCTCAGCCAGAACACCGGAAGAAGTCAAACTTCCCAGATCTCCTGCCTGTCCGCCGCTTTCCC
>JBJDXG010000161.1:0-16704 GCA_051866555.1 bacterium
GGTCTGGGCGGCGTCGTAGAGGGTATAGCTCTTCTCCTTGGCGGCCTCCAGGTCCTTCTCATAGGACATGGCGGCCACCTGCTCCGCCGTGATCTCCGGAACCTCGGACAGCTTCAGCTTCCCTGAGGGGGACAGGCCCACCAGATTTTCCATCTGGGCGGTGTACACGATGATATTGGTGGACAGGGTATCCAGGCCGCTCTTGAGCTGGGTGCGGCCATCGCGGACCTCCTGCAGCTGCAGGGCGGAGATCTGTCCCCGCTGGTAGCGCAGCTCCATCTCCGCCACGGTGCGGTCCAGCGCATCCAGGGACCGCTGGAGGTTCGTCCGGGTGTTCCCCATCTCCAGCAGGGAGACGTACAGGTTCTCCGCCGCCATGATCATCTGATCCTGGGCGTTTTTCAGCTGGCGGATGATGCCCTCGTTGTCCTCCTGGAGCTTACCTTCCTTCAGGTCTTCAAAGGTGTCCTTCAGGGAGTTGTAGGAGCTGCTCAGGGATGTGTTGTCGATGCCCATGGCGGACATGAACCACATGCCCTTTCCGATGCTGTTCAGGCTGTCCCGCAGGTTCTCCTTCATCTTGTCGTAATCCAGCACCTCCACCGAGGCGATGTCCTGCGTCGGAGAGGAACTGCTGCTGCTTTTGGATGGCGTCTCGGGCGGGGCGGACGGCGAAGCGGGACAGCCACACGCACAGCAGCAGCGTCAGTGCCAGTGCCGGGACCAGCAGAAGCATGAACGCACCGCTGAGCTTAGTCCACAGAAGCCGGTGGAGTCGAACCGTACTGGAGGCCGCCACGATGTAATAGATCTCCGCGCGAATGGTCCGGTAATAATCATAGTCCCCCCATCTGCCATAGCCGTCCTCCGTCCCGGCCAGGATCCCTTCCAGCGCCTCCCGGGGCAGCAGCTTCTCCGCGCCCAGAAAATGGGCGACGTCCAGTACCGTACCGTTTTTGTCCACCACCATCACGCAGAGGGTGGCGTTGCTCTCGTCGAACAGGCGTCCCTTCTGCGGAAGTCTGGGCAGCAGCTCCAGACTTACATTTTTATTATAAGGTATCATGTTTTTGCCATGGGAGATATTATTCTGACCATCCTGACTCAGCATAGCCTGCATGATTTGCAGAATCAGCTTCCTGCGCTTCGGATCCTCCATGCTCTTTTTGCTGGCGGCTACCTGAAAGACAGGATAAGTAAGATACCAGTCGTCACGCTCTGTATCGCCAAAGTAAGGCAGCAGCAGCGACTCGTCGTTCCTGCGGGCAGTGTAGGTAATGACATCCGCACCCGTTCCGCGATACATAGCCTGCTTTCCCGCTACATACTTTTTCTTGGGATGTACATTTTTCAGCTCGGTCTCAGCCTTGCCCAAGCCGGCCTTTTCCTTCAAATCAAAAAACTTTTCAAAGACAGGCAGCCACACCTTTTCGGAAAGCTGGTCAGTTTTGCCGCTCTCATACTGCTGCCGCCACTCCCGGCCCTCCATGGAATTAAGCTGACTGATAGAAAAGCCCTGCAATGTTTCCATACAGGTATAATCCTCAGCATAATCCGGGGCAAAGCCGCGGATACCCAGCGCCTCAAAGGCTTTGCAGGCAGCGATAAAGGAAGCATAATCCTTAGGTACTGCGATGTTATGCTCCTGAAATAATGATTTGTTGATAATAATGCTGTCTACCTCAGCACAGGCTGGCAGCCAGTTGACAGTGCCGTCATCATAGGTATAGCTGTCCAGATAAGTGCCGTAATAGGTAGCAGCCAAATCGGTATTGCATAAATCATACAATGAATCCTTCAGCATTGCCGCATCCCGCATGGAAAAACGCCTTACTGTCATTATATCCGGCAGGTCATCATGCTCCTTAAGATAACGGTAATAATCTATGGAATTAGTAGCCAAAACAAACTTAAACTCTACATTGGGAAAGGTTTTGCATAAATATGTAGTATAATTCTCCAAAAGGTCGTTGCCCCAGAGAGCAATAGTGACCTTTTCCCGGCCATCTGCCGCAGTGGTATCAGACTGCTTTCCGCAGCCGACCAGCCCGACAGCCAGCATAAGCAAAATAAGCAGCGCGCAGATAAATTTTTTCATCCTTTTCTCCTTCCAATCACCGGACAGCCATCTTCTCTGCTGCCATGATTTCTGTCTCTTAATGCCTCAGGTGATTATTTTTTTTGCGAATATTCTTTATTTTTAGGGAATATTCTTCATCCTTTGCTCTTTTTCCTGTTAAAAGCTAAAAAGACAGCTGCAAAGCCCTTAAGAATTTCACACCCAACTGCAAAGCATAAAACAGTAAAAGCAGACTGCAAAGCTTATTAACCAGATTTAGAGCTTTGACAGAAAAATACTGTTTGGTCAAATAAACGAAAAAGGCCAAAGCGGAAAACCACAATACAGAAGCCAGACAAACTCCTGAAATAAAACAGTCTAAAGCCTGATAAGGGAGTACAGCTTTAAAAGCACTTAATAACACTGTTCCATCAATTAAAGCCTGGGGATTCAGCCAGGTTACTGCCCCGGCGGTAATTATTATCTGCCGCCAGCCTTTATTGACTGCCATTTGAGAAAGCTCCACCTTGCTTTGCCATAAGCTGAAACCGGCTGCCGCTATCATAATACATCCGAGCAGCAGTACAGCTAATTTCAGAAGGACATATCTCTCCAATAAAGAACCCAGACCGTTAAAGCAGACTAAGGCTAAGAGAACATCAAAAAAAATAACTGCCAGAGAAGTAATGAAGGTGTTAAGCTTATTTCCCTGCAAGGCACTGTTAATAACGAATAAATTCTGCATACCGATAGGAGCTACATAAGCAAGGCCCCAGAAAAATCCCTGAAAAAAATAAATCATCTTTTTTCCTCCTGCTGTTTACTTTTATTAATTCAATTATAATAAAAGCAAACAGCTTTTTCTCCAGCCATTGCTTAATTTTTTACCCAGCCAAGCTGCTACTTCAGTATGTCAGTCAAGGTATTCATAAGCATCATAATATTGATTGGCTTAGATACAAATCCATTCATGCCGGAAGCAAGAGCATTTTTCTTATCCTCATCAAAAGCATTGGCCGTCATGGCAATAATCGGAATATCAGCCTTTCTCTTATCACTTAAGGCTCTTATTTCTCTGGTAGCGGCAAAGCCGTCCATCTTCGGCATCTGAATATCCATAAGAATCAAATCATAATGGTCAAAATCCGCAGAGACCAGCTTCTCAACTGCAATCAGGCCATTTTCAGCAATATCTACTACAAATCCGGCCTCCTGAAGAATTTCTGAGGCAATTTCCTGATTGAGCTCATTATCTTCTGCCAGCAGTATTTTCTTACCGGTAAAATCCAGCTTGTCCTCCGCTTTTTCTCTTTTATATTCTGCCCGAACCGGTCTGGTAAGCACCTCACGCAATTCCGACATAAACAAAGGCTTGGCTACAAAAGCCGTTACTCCGGCCTCTCTCGCCTCAAGCTCTATATCTGACCAGTCATAGGCAGTCAGAATAATGATTGGTACGCTGTCTCCAATTACCTTACGGATGCGGCGGACTGTTTCAATGCCGTTCATGTCAGGCATAAGCCAGTCAACGATATATGCCTTAAACTCATCTCCTTCTTCATAGGCCTCCCTGGCTCTGACTATAGCTTCCTTGCCGGAAACCGTCCAGTCTGCCCTCATACCGATTTGCTTAAGCATTTTATTGACACTTATGCAGGTATTGGTATCATCATCGACAACCAGAGCACGTGCCCCCTGCAATTCGGGAATCGGCTCATATTTTACAATATTATCTGACAGCTTACAATCAAGCACTACAACAAATTCCGAACCCTCGCCTTCCTTACTCTTTACACTGATAGTTCCGCCCATCATATCAACGATGTTTTTGGTAATCGCCATACCAAGCCCGGTTCCCTGGATTCCGCTCACCGTTGTCGTCTGTTCTCGGGAAAAGGACTCAAAAATATGCTTTTGAAATTCCTCAGTCATCCCGATGCCATTATCTCTTATGCGAAACTCATAGGTAGTATATTGGCTGAGCGCACAGGGCTTTTCCGAAATTCTGATGCTGATTATTCCTCCGACCGGAGTAAATTTGATGGCATTGCTGACAATATTTAAGAGTACCTGATTAAGGCGAAGCTTGTCGGTAATGATATCCTCATTCACAATATCCTGGGTATCAATGAACAGATCCTGCCGCTTGGCAGAGATGTTGGATTGAATAATCGTTCTGAGGTCATGAAGCACATCAGGAAGATGCACCTCCTGCTCTTCGATTTTTACCCGCCCGCTCTCAATGCGGCTCATATCCAGAACATCATTGATCAGACTGAGCAAATGACTGCTTGATATGGAAATCTTATTCAGATAATCCCTTGTCGTCTCGATATTATCCAGATGAGAGACTGCAAGAGCAGTATAGCCTATGATGGCATTCATCGGAGTACGAATATCATGCGACATATTGTTTAAAAACGTTGTCTTGGCTCTGTTGGCATGCTCAGCAGCCGCCAGCGCATCAACAAGCGCTTTCCTCTGGGCCGCTTTTTCACGTTCCTCCTCATCGACATTGAGAAAAGCAAAGGCAATATGTGATGCCTCTTCATCTATTTCAGCAAATTTTATCAGCACCAGCTCCAGCCACTGGTATTGACCGTTTTTGCCTGTATTCAGAAATCTGTATGTATATCTTTTCTTATGGCGCAGGATTTGCTTTAAATACTCCTCATCAGCAAGCTTAGCTAATTCAGCAGCAAAATCAGGATGAGTATAAGCCTCTACATATTTTCTGAAGGTATTAAGAAAGCTGTCAGAATTACCATCAGCAGGCTCCTCAGCTTCCTGCGACTCTCCTCTGCCAATACAGTACTGCTTATATTTTTTAACCGCAAAATTAATAAAATATAAAGCCGAATACTGACTGGCAAGTCCCTCTATTTTTTTAATATCCTCTTCCAGAAGTCTTCTATGTTCAGCCTCTCTGTTACGCAGTTCTTCTATTTTGGTATGGTCAAGAACATAAGTTATGGCCAAAAGGTCATTATTTACCAGGTCACGGTACATGACCACATGCTGCTCAGCCAGCATGGAATTGCCCAGAGAATCCCTGGTCCAATAACGATGATAAATATGGTCTTCACCATTTTCAAAACATTCTGTCAAATGATCGACGGCAAAAAAAGCAAAAAAATCCGGCTGTATCTCTTCGGCTAACTGATTTCCCCAGTACTTAATAACATCCCAATATTTGCAGTCATCAGGGAAGCCGATGGCCTCATTGATGCTGTATTCAACATCATCAATTACCTGGTACATCGTTCCCGGTACAAGGTTATGGGTGATGTTGATATTATAGTAAGCACCGGCACTTGCCGAAAGTGCATGCTCCATAATATCTATTTTTTTCTTATAGGTTTCGAGCTGCCGCTCCAATACTGTTTTTCCCATTAAGCTAACCTCCGAGTTTACTTTTTTGCTCAAAACAACTGCCTGAATAAGGTACAATTATACAATTTAATTCTACCATACCTTCTGGGGGAAAAACAAGATTTTTCCTTTAATTTACGACTTTTTTTTACATTTTTTGAGCCTGCAAGCCGGACACTGCTTGATTTTTTGTCCGGTCAAGCTTACAATAGGTACAATCATTGAATTAGAGGAATAAAAAGATGATAAAAGAAAAAGTGAGCATAGACTGGCAGCCTGATAAAAAAGCCGGACAGCCTGTCTATCAGCAGATAATTGAATACATCTGTCAGAAAATCTCTTCCGGTGACTGGGCATTAGGCAGCTTTCTGCCCTCCCAAAGAGAATTAAGCGATATCTGGCAGGTCAACCGCAGTACAGTCAGCAGCGCCTTAGCAGAATTAAAATCCTACGGCTTGATTGCTACCGCCTTTGGCCAGGGCAGCAAAATAGTCAGCAATACCTGGTCTTTATTGCTGCCGGTCAAAACTCCTAACTGGCACAGCTATATGCATAACAGCATTTTTAAAGCCAATCAGCCCACAATTCAAATCATTAACCAATTAGAATTCCAAAAGGAATATCTGCGCTTAGGCACCGGTGAGCCTGACCCGGCTTTATTTCCTCAGGCTTCCCTGGCTGCTGTCCTGAAAAAAATGGCCTCCTCCATAACTCAGCTCAACTACCTTGCGCCTTTGGGCTTGGAAGAGCTGCGCAGGACACTGGCTCAACGTTTAAAAGAGCAGGGAATCAAGGCTTCTCCCAATTCTATACTTATCACCTCCGGTTCACTCCAGGCGCTGCAATTGATTTCCTTAAGCCTTTTGCCGCCCGGTGAAGCTGTCTTCACCGAAGCTCCCAGCTATCTCAAATCACTGCAGGTATTTCAGTCCGCCGGAATAAAATTAAAAGGCATCCCGCAGGATGAGCAGGGCATTAAATATTGGCTGCTGAATAAAGAAAGAAACGGGAAGCTGCTCTACACTATTCCCAACTTTCATAATCCAACCGGGATTTTAATGTCCGAAAAAAGGCGGCAGGAACTATTGCAGTTCTGCCAACAGAAAAGACTGCCGATTATTGAAGATGACGCATACGGGGAGCTATGGTTCGATTCTCCGCCGCCTCCCAGCCTGAAAAGCCGGGACAAATACGGCACAGTGCTGTATCTCGGCACCATATCCAAAACTCTGGCTCCGGGGCTGCGTTTAGGCTGGATCATTGGACCTGAATCGGTTATCCAGCGGTTAGGAGATATTAAAATGCAGACAGATTATGGGGCAAGCTCAGTTTCTCAGCTTATTTTAAACGAATTTATACTTTCAGGCTTATACGATAAGCACCTGGCTTTCATCCGCCGGGAACTAAAGAAAAAAAGAGACAATGCCCTTTCTGCCTTAAAAAAATACTTTACCGGTTTGGCAGATTGGAGCATTCCCTCCGGCGGATTTTATATCTGGCTTCAGCTCAATAAAGAGCTTCCCTGGGATAAGCTCTTTGAGCTGGCTTTAAAGGAGAAGATACTCCTCAACCCGGGAAGCCTCTATGATTTTAAAGCCAACAGCTTTTTAAGATTATCCTACAGCTATTGCAGCTTAGAGGAATTTAATTCAGCAGTCAAGCGTCTTGCTGCCGTAATTAACTCTTATACCCCTTAGCTGTCCTAACAGCGGCAGGGCTGAAAAGGCAAGAATGATGAGCCACTGCCAATAGGCAAGGCTTCTTGTGACCAAAAATATCTGCAAATACGGCAGATAAACAGCAATGAGCAGAGTGCAGACAGAAACCAGAACTGCCCCGGTAAGGTAAGGATTAGTAAAAAGCCCCAGCTGAAAAACAGTCTGTTTTTCAGAGCGGCAGGTAAAAACAAAGCAGAGCTGGGACATGACCAGAGTGGCAAAGGTCATCGTTCTGGCAATTTCCAAGTCCCCGTCAGTCAGCTCCAGGGCTAAAGCAAACACAGCAACCGTACTGATGCCTATCTGCAAGCCGCGGCTTATTATTCTTTTGCCCAGACCATCAGCAAAAATATTTTTTTCCCTGGAACGCGGAGAAAAGAGCATGATATTTTTTTCCGCCGGCTCCACTCCCAAGGCCAAAGCAGGCAGTCCATCGGTTACCAGATTAATGAGCAGAATCTGAATCGGCAAAAGCGGCAGAGGAAAGCCCAGTAAGCTCGCCAGCAGCATAGTCAGAATCTCGCCTATGTTGCAGCCCAAAAGATAAGTGATGAATTTCCTGATATTGTTATAGATCGCCCGTCCCTCTTCGACTGCCGCCACTATGGTCGCAAAATTATCATCCATTAAGACTAAGGAAGAGGATTCCTTAGTTACATCTGTTCCGCTTCTGCCCATAGCCACACCTATATCGGCTTCCTTTACTGCCGGAGCATCATTGACCCCGTCTCCGGTCATAGCCACCACATCACCGCGCTTTTTCCAGGCCTGAACTATCATTAATTTATGCTGCGGCGATACCCGGGCATAAACTCCTATCTTATCCACCCGCTTCGCCAGAGAATCGGCATCATATTTTTCCAGCTCTTCACCGGTCATTACTTCCTGTCCTTCAGCTAAAATCCCCAGCTCTCGGGCAATAGCCGCAGCCGTCAGGGCATGGTCGCCGGTTACCATCACCGTTCTGATTCCGGCATTTTGACAGACCTTAATCGCCTCCTTGACCTCCTCCCGGGGAGGATCGATAAGTCCCATCAAGCCCAGAAAAATCAAATCATCCTCAGCAATTTTGCTCTCCTTTACGGGCCGGTAGGCTAAACCGAGAACCCTGAGAGCAGAAGAGGCCATCTTGGCATTAGCAAACAGGATTTCCTCCCGCCGCTTTTGGTCGAGCCGCACAATTCTGCCGTTTTGCATTATCCGGGTGCAGTAGGGCAGAATAACATCCAAAGCACCCTTGACATAAGCCGTATATTCTCCCTTATCACTCTCACATAAAACACTCATCATCTTTCTTACCGAATCAAAGGGTATTTCCTCAATTCTTGTCTGCCCGGATTTCTCCCGCCAGATGCCGGCCTTGGCCGCCGCAACCGCCAAAGCTCCCTCGGTCGGGTCGCCGCTTATCTGCCACTCAGTATTTTCCTTTTTCCGCCACAGTGAGCTTAAAGAAAAATCTCCCTTTTTCAAAATTACATTATTGCAGACAGCTGCTGTCTCCAGCAATAGTCTCAGGCTTTCATCCGCAGTCGGCTCAATAGCCGCATCACGTACCGTAAAATTGCCTGCCGGAACATAGCCGGAGCCGGATACATCTATAAAGCGGCTGCTGCAATAGATTTTTTTTACATTCATCACATTTTGCGTCAAGGTCCCGGTCTTATCGGAACAGATAACACTGGCACAGCCCAGAGTTTCAACCGAAGGCAGCTTTTTTACCACCGCCTGCCGCTTGACCATCCGCTGAACACCAATTGCCAGAACTACCGTCACAATAGCCGGCAGTCCCTCGGGAATGGCGGCAACAGCCAGACTTACTCCGGTCAAAAACATTACGCCAAAGTCTTCCCCCCTAAGAACTCCGAGAAAGGTTACTAAAGCACAGACAGCCAGACATAGGGCAATCAGTATTTTGCCTAACTGAGCCAGTTTTTTCTGCAAAGGAGTGGCATCATCATTCACCTTCTGAATCATCGCTGCAATCTGACCGATTTCCGTTCTCATGCCTGTCGCAGTTACCAGACCTTTCGCCCGTCCGGCAGTTACCACCGTTCCGGAATAAAGCAGATTGACCCGGTCACCGATCGTGCTTTCCTTACGGCAGCAGCGGCCCTCTTCCTTTTTAACCGGCAGGGATTCTCCGGTCAGCATGGATTCATCTACCTCCAACCGGCTGCTCTCTATTAATCGGGCATCTGCCGGTACTATATCACCGGCTTCCAGCAAAATAAGGTCTCCCGGAACCAGGTCCTCAGCGGCAATTTTTAATTCCTTCCGTCCTCTAAGCACACTGGCCTTGGGAGCCGTCATCTTCTTTAAAGAGGCCAGCGATTTTTCAGCCTTAAACTCCTGCACAAAGCCTAAAACGGCATTAAGCACAATAATAATGACAATAGCTATGGTATCGGCTATCTCGCCTAATACACCGGATACAACTGCTGCGGCCAATAAAACCAGCACCATAAAATCCTTAAACTGATTGAAAAAGATTTCATAGGCTTTAATTTTTTCCCCTTCAGCAAGCTTATTATGACCAAACTTCTTTATTCTCGACTGAGCTTCACCGGAGCTTAAGCCGGTACTAAAATTAGATTTTAACAAATCAGCTGCCTTCTCTGCTTCAAGCGTATGCCAATCATCACGCAGCAATCAGATCACCATCCTCTTTCGATTTTCAAGACCAAATCTATAACATGTCTATTCAAAAAATCCGGAAAAAATGTTATAGTTAAAGAAGAAAGGACGGGATAATTATGGCTCTTGACAGTCTTTACCTCCAGCAATTAAGCAAAGAATTAAAAAGCCTGCTGCGCAACAGCCGGGTAGAAAAAATCAGCCAGCCGCATCCGCTTGATGCAGTTCTCAGCTTAAGAACTGCGCAAAAGAATTATCGGCTGTTTATCTCGGCTCACCCGCAGTATGCCAGAATAAATCTGACAGCTAAAAATCAGGAAAACCCGCTCAAGCCTCCGGCTTTTTGTATGCTGCTGCGCAAATATTTAGAGAATGCACGGCTGCTGGAAATAAATCAGCCTGATTTTGAAAGGATAATCCGGCTTTATTTTCAGACCGTTTATCCTATTGACGGCATCTCACAGATAATTTTAGTCTGCGAGCTAATGGGCAAACACAGCAATTTAATCTTAATCAACCGGCAGAACAATCAGATTTTAGGGGCAGCCAAAATTTTAACCAGTGAAAGCAACCGTTACCGGGAAATAACCTCCGGTTCACCCTATGTCTGTCCGCCGAAAAAAATAAATCCTTTAAGCTGTCAGCCAGGTGAGCTGCTGCACAAAGCAGAGGGTTCTTTAAAGGAGGCTTTACAGCAAAATTTTTCAGGTATGAGCCCGCAGATAATTCAGGAAATCTTTTACCGCTGCTCCTTTTCCTTAGAGCAGCCCTTGCCCTTAAATGATGAGCAAATAAATAGCTTAGAAGAGGTCTGGCAGAAAATATTTACTGCCACAGAAGAAAAGCCGCTCCTCTATCTGGCTGATAATGGGGAAATTTTAGATTATTCCTATCTTAAGCTGGAGCATCTGAAAGCTGCTAAGACTAAGGCATTTCCTGACGGCAGTCAGCTGCTGGCCTTTTATTATGAGCAAAAGCAGCAGGCGGACTATCTCAAGCAGAAAAAGAAGGATTTGACCCTGCTGCTGCAAAGAGAATTGAACCGCTGCCGCAAAAAAGCCGCTTTGCAGAAAAAGGATCTGGCTAAGGCGGAAAATGCCGAGACATACCGCATAAAGGGTGAACTGCTGTTTGCTAATCTGGGGCAAATAAAAAAAGGCGCAAGGTCTGTTGCCTTAAATGATTATTACACCAATCAACTGCTTGAAATAGCTTTAAATCCGGAAATATCACCTTCGGCTAATGCCCAAAGCTATTTTAAAAAATATAATAAGGTTAAGAGCAGTATTAAGCATTTGACCGAACAGCTTAAATTAGCCGCAGCCGAAGAAGAATATCTGGAAGGTCTGCTGCTTAATTTAGAGCAGGCAGAAAACCAAAATGACATTGATCTGCTGCGTTCTGAATTAGAAGAAGAGAATTATTTAAAAGTAAAGCAAAAAAATAAAAGCAAAAAAAAATTAGTCATTAATCCCTTGTCTTTTATTTCGAGTGACGGCTTCACTATTTTAGTCGGAAAAAACAATAAGGAAAATGATCAGCTGACCTTAAAAACTGCTAAAAGCCATGATTTATGGCTGCACGTAAAGGACATCCCCGGCTCTCATGTTATTGTCCGCTGTAATACTGACGTACCGCAAACCACCTTAACTGAGGCGGCGGAGCTTGCTGCCTATTACAGCAAATCACGTTATTCCAGCAATGTTCCGGTTGATTATACCTTGAAAAAATACGTTAAAAAGCCGACAGGCGCAAAACCGGGAATGGTTATTTATACTGAGCAAAAAACCTTATTTGTTACTCCAAATGAGGAGAAGATTGCTTTGCTAAGAAAAAAATAATAAAAAAACTATACCCTTTATAAGCCCAACTGTAAAGAGTATAGTCTTTATAAGCATATTTTTTATTGCTGCTTTAAGTCAAGCAATTTGCTTATGTTGGCGAAAATTTCTTTCAAGGCAGTCCGAGCAGGACAAGCAATATCAGCAATACTGGAACCAGCATTGAGCGCTTGAGATACACTTTTATCATAGGGAATTCTTCCTACAAAGGGAATGTTCTCTGTTTTACAGAAATCCTGAATAGCTTTAGTATTTTCTGGACTGACATCCCACTTATTAACGCAGACTGCCATCTTCGCCTGGAAGGTCTCTGCTGTCCTTATCAGTCGTTTCAGGTCACTGATACCAGAAAGGCTTGGCTCTGCTACCACCAAAACAAGATCCATCCCGCTGACCGAAGCAATAACCGGACAGCCAATGCCTGGAGAACCATCAACTATGGCAAGCTCGGTATCCGGTGCATTTTGCAGCATAGCCAGCTTCACATCTGTAACTAATTTACCAGAGTTGCCCCTGCCCATTTTCAGCATTGCCGTAGAGAATACGCCGCTATCTAAATAGAGCTTTTTTATCCCTGATATATCATTAACAAGTTCAACAGCATTCTGCGGACAGACATACGCACAAACTCCGCAGCCCTCACAAGCATACTCATTAACCTTATATTTCCCATTCACAGCAAAAAGAGCAGCAAAACGGCAATGGCTTTGGCAAAGACCGCAGCCGTTACATTTTTCCGCTTCGATAACCGCTTTATCACCGCCAAAAAAATCTGTAACAGCAGGCTCAACTCTTTGGGCTGCAACAAGATGCAGGTTCGGAGCATCCACATCACAGTCAGCTACAGCTTTTGCCTGAGCAAAACGCATAAATGCTGCCGCAGTGCTGGTCTTGCCAGTACCGCCTTTGCCGCTGAGAATCAAAAGCCGCTTCATACTGCACCTCCAATCTTTTCAAAGAGCTCAAGGAAAATCTTATGGGCCCTCTCACTCTCTTCAAAAATTATCTGCCCATTCGCCGCCAATTCCGCAATTTCCTGATCATATGGAATTCGGGCAAGTACAGACAAGTTATGTTCTCTGCAAAAGGTCTCCAAAGGCTCATAAGGAGCATACTGCTTATTGATGACCACACCACACTTCTTATCCAGTAAGGTCACCAGTTCATGCACCATTTTGAAATTATGAAATCCAAAAACAGTAGGCTCAACTACCAGAATACAGTAATCTGCATCCATAACACTTTCCATAACAGAGCAGGCACTTCCTGGAGGGCAGTCAATAATCGTCAGCCCTTCAGCCTTTTTCAAGGCTTCCCGAATCACAGGTACGCCAGAAGCTTCACCAGGATGCAAAATTCCAGTCACAACACCAACATTTTTATGACTGCCTATTTCAATAATGCCAACAGGTTTTAGTTTTTCGGTAATAGCATCCTCCGGACAAACAAGCATACAGCCGCCGCAGCTATGACATACCTCAGAAAACACCATTGGCTTGTCCTTAATATACATCAAAGCATGAAACCGGCAAAATTGTATGCATTTTCTGCAGCCAGTGCATTTATCAGCAGCAAAATCCGGCAAAAGAGAACTCACAGTTAATTCCTGAACATTCTGCGGTTTTAAAAATAACCGTCCGTTTGGTTCCTCCACATCACAATCAATATACTTCGCTGTTCCTGCTGCAACAGCAAGGTTTACTGCTACCAGCGTTTTGCCAGCACCGCCTTTACCGCTTAAACAGGCTATTTTCATTGTCCCCCATGGAAACCGCCATGAAACTGTGTCAGTTCACTGAGCTTTCCTTCCTCCAAGGCAGTCAAATCATCAGCAGCAGCTTTGCTGACAGATTTATAAACCTTTATATTAGCTGCCTTAAACACATCAGCAGCATTCTGTCCACAGCGAACAGTAATTACGGCATTCACACCATTGTCCGCAAGGAACTGAGCCGCCTGAATACCTGCTCCGCCATGTGCCTTGGCGGCAGGATTTTTTACTATAGTGTCCTTACCTTCTTCACGAAACAAAAAGTAAGGCGCACGAGCCAAAACAGTACATACATCCTGCTTACTTTCATCTAACGGAATAGCAATTCTCATAACTCCATCCTCCTTAATTATTATTTTTGTGCAGGTACGCCGATGCCGCCTGCATCCACCACAGCCACAATGCTCTTCTTTGCCATCACATAAGCGATAATTACCACCCGCAATACGAATTGGCAAACCATCAACCAATGCATCTGCCAGCTTCTTTCTGGCAGAATTATAAATCAACTGAACAGTAGTTCTTGCAACCTGCATATAGTTGCTGCATTCCTCCTGCGAAAAACCCTGCTTATCAATTAAACGAATAGTTTCATATTCATCCACTGTAAGGATTACGGCGGACTTGCAGGGAATATCACCTGCGGGATTAAATTCCCTTACTTGAGGCATCTGACATACTTTTCTGTATTTCCTTGGTCTGGGCATAAAATTCACCTCCTAAAACAGTGTTCTGTGTGTTCCCTCTGCACATTATTATATATTTATTTTTGTCATATGTCAATAATATTATTGGTATATGACAAAAATAAATATATACTTGCTCCGGCAACAGTATTCAGCAAATAAAAAAATACCTGCTTAGCAGGCATTAAAAAATTTTTTGTGCTGTAAAATCAGCTCTAAAGTTTCTGAGCTCACATCCAGCTCTAAATATTTTAAAATATCTTTAGTCTTGCATTCAAACTCTTCAGGACTAATATCTCTATCACGCTCCACAAATTCAACTATGGACATAAGCAAAGCCCAGGTTTCTCTTTTTCTTTCCAAAGCTCCCCACTGCATCTCTTTCCTGACAAAATACAAACCAAGAATCAGAAAAGAAACGATTCCTACAGTCAGCCAGACCAGTACCCACCAAGCCCAAAATGACAACCTGTCTCACCTCACATTCCTTATTAAATTGTATGAAAGTATTTTTTATTTATAACCAGAAAAAGGAGACCTTGCCGAGCAAAATCTCCTTTAAGCTTAACAATATTTTATTTGTGTGAATTATGATGCGGCGGAGGATTAAACGGTTTATTATCCGGCGGCATTGGCTTAGGGTCCGGCTTTGCCGGCTTCTGAGGAGCCGGTTTCATCGGTTTATGGTCCGGCTTTGCCGGTTTACAAGGCTTTTGCGGCACAGGCTTTGGCTGCTGGTGGTGACTTACCGGAGGCCCAGGCGGCATTGGCTTTTTATGATGTACAGAAGCAAAAGCAGGCAGCACAGACATCGCAGTAAAGCAACAGCCAATTACTAATATGGTTAATTTTTTGGTCAACTTATTAAGCTTCATATTTTTCATACTTCTCAAATCCTTTCCTATAGATTTATCCTTCTGTTTGAATTTATTATATACAAATAATATGAAGAATTTATCTGAAATATATGAAGATGTTATGAAGTTTTGCTGACAAAGATAACTAAAAAGAGGCTGCCTATAAGCAAAACTGACTTATAAGCAGCACTCTTTACTCAAGAACTATGTTTTTTAAATAAAAATATCTTTGTCCAAAAATCAAAAAAGCTGCCGGAGGAACGAAAGTAAATAAGATAAACAACCAAAGGGAAGAACAGGAAAATTGCTAAAAGAACTCCGATAATAAAAAGCAGATAAGAACTGAACCAAATCACTAACTATCGCTCCCTTCTAATTTATTTTTTCCATTATACCATATCCGGCAGATAAAATGAAAGATAAATTTTTTGAATAATCTAAAATATTTAATTGGCAAAAAAAATTCGGATAAGAAATTAAATCCTTATCCGAATTCTTCACTAGTTATTTAATTTTATCTGCTGTTTTCTGACGATTACAGATAAAATAAAGTTTACGATAAAGTAAGTAGCCGCTACCGCAGCAAATAAAGCAAATATCTGTGAGGTTTCAGAATAACGGCTCATTAAGATATTGGCCCGACCGGTAAGCTCTTCAATGGCAACCGCCCAAAGATAAGAAGAGTCCTTAACCACTGTAATAACCTGAGACAATAAAGCCGGCACCACGTTTCTGAAGCACTGCGGCAAAACTATATACATGAGAGTTTGCAGCAGAGTAAAGCCCTGAGAAGCTGCTCCTTCAAACTGTCCCTTGTCTATGGAGTTTAAGCCGCCGCGGATAATTTCTGCCATCATCGCTGTAGTAAATAGAGTAAAAGCCAGAATCGCCCCGCTGTAAGCAGGTAAAGGAACTAAAAATCTGATGGCTAAAATCCATAATAAAGAAGGCGTATTACGGAAAATCTCAATATAAACGATTGATAATTTCCCTAAAATTCCTTTATTATACATTCTTAAAACAGCCAAAACAGTTCCAAAAATCAAACTAAGTGCAATGCTTATCGCTGAAATGGATACTGTCATCCACAGACCCATACCGATAAATTTCAAATTAACTAAGGTAAAAACAGCTAAGATATTACTCATACTGCTGCACCTGCCTTTTCAACCGATTCCGATTTAGCCAAAGCAGCAAATGGCTGTTTGCTCTTTTCTTCTAAACGGCAGGCTAACTGGGTCAATGGGAAGCACAGAACAAAATATAAAACGGCAACTGTCAGGTAAGCCGGAGCATAATTCAGGGTATAGCCTGCCCATGAATTAGCTTGATACATTAAATCTCCCCCGGCAATCATCGCCATAACCGAAGTATTTTTAATCAGATTAACACATTGGTTAGTCAGCGGCGGCAGCATTAGTCTGACAGCCTGCGGCAGAACTATATAGCGCATAACCTGCACATTAGTAAAGCCCTGTGAATAACCAGCCTCAAACTGACCGCGATTAATAGCCAGAATACCGGAACGAACTACTTCAGCAATATAAGCACCATGATATACGCTTACCCCTATTACCCCTATGGAAAAAAGAGGCAGAACAATATCTACGTGAGGCAAACCATTATAGAGGAAAAATATCTGCAAAACTAATGGTGTATTTTGAATTACCTCAACATAAACCCGATTGATCGCTTTAAGTATAAAATTGTTAGTCGTTGCAAACATACCTAGAATGACACCAATAATAATGGAAAAGACCAGGCCG
>JBJDXG010000162.1:0-3806 GCA_051866555.1 bacterium
CAATAGTTTCCGGCTTTACACTGCCGCCATACTGCAAACGAATTTTTTCCGCTGCTGCACCATACATTTGCTCCAAAATCTGCCGAATCCAGCCTAACGCCTCATTAGCTTCAGCAGAAGAAGCAGATTTGCCTGTGCCAATCGCCCAGATAGGCTCATAAGCAACCACCAGTCGAGACAACTTATCCTGCGGTAAATCACGCAGTGATTCCTCAGTCTGAGTTTTCAGCCATTCCTGAGTCCTTCCGTCTTCTCTGGTCTGCAAGGTCTCTCCCACACACACTATTGGCTTTAAGCCATGCCGAAAAGCGGCTTTCACCTTTTCATTGACCGTAGAGTTAGTTTCAGCAAAAAATTCTCTGCGCTCAGAATGACCTAAAATAACATATTCACAGCCCAGATCCAGCAGCATATCAGGAGCTATTTCACCGGTAAAGGCTCCCTTATCAGCCCAGGACATATTCTGCGCTCCCAGCTTGACCGCAGTACCGCGAACCGCCTCGCTGACTGCCTGAAGAGCCGTAAAAGGAGGACAAATGACTGCCTCAACCTCACTGTCTAACTGAGCTTCAGCTAATTTTTTCGCCAAATCCACAGCCTCTGCAATATTTTTATGCATTTTCCAATTGCCCGCAATAATCGGTTTTCTCATTATGTTCTCACTCCTTATCTGCCAAAACAGCAATTCCAGGAAGCTCCCGGCCTTCAAGGAACTCCAAAGAAGCACCTCCGCCGGTAGATACATGAGTCATCTTCTCTTTCAGCTTGAATTTTTCCAAAGCCGCTACCGAATCACCGCCGCCGACAATACTTGTTCCCGGCATAGCAGCAATCGCTTCGGCTATTTTTTTAGTACCTACAGCAAAGGAATCCATTTCAAACACACCCATAGGGCCATTCCAAACCACAGTTTTCGCTCCGGCTAAACGATTGCAGAACAGCTTCACTGTTTCCGGTCCAATATCTACACCCATTAAGTCAGCAGGTATCGCCTCAATAGGAACAGCATGATTTTCTGCTCCATCCTCCAGCTTAGCCGTAACTATGGTATCAACCGGCAATAGCAATTCTACTCCTTTAGCCTTGGCCTTAGCTAAAATTTCCTTTGCTATATCCAGCTTGTCAGCCTCTAACAGGGATTTGCCAATCTCGTACCCCTGGGCTGCTAAAAAGGTATAGACCATTCCGCCGCCAATAATCAAATGATCCACTTCATCCAACAAATTTTCAATAACGGCAATTTTCGTAGAAACCTTAGAGCCGCCAATGACCGCCACAAAAGGCTTTTCAGGATTTTTTACCGCTTTGCTTAAAAAATTGATTTCCTTTTCCATTAAAAATCCAGCAACTGCCAGCGGAAGCAGCTTTGGTACTCCGTCAGTAGAAGCATGAGCCCGATGACATACCCCAAAGCCGTCGCTTACGTATAAATCACCCAAACGAGCCAGTTTAGCTGAGAAATCAGGATCATTGGCTTCTTCCTCTGCATGAAAGCGCAGATTTTCCAAAAGCAGCACTTCGCCGTTTTGCATAGAGGCAACCTTATCCTCTACCTCCTGGCCAATACAGTCATCCATCTTGGTTACCGGCTGCTGCAAAACCTCAGTTAATCTGGCAGCTACAACATCCAATCTGAGATCCTCCACTACCTTTCCTTTAGGCCGTCCGCGGTGAGCCATGATAATAATTTTAGCTCCCTTATCTATTAAATACCGAAGCGTAGGCAAGGATTCAATAATTCTGGTATCCTCAGTGATCTCGCCCTGAGCATTGACAGGTACATTATAGTCAACCCGATAAAGAACTTTTTTGCCGGTTACATCTATATCTTTAACTGTTAACTTTCCCATGATATTCCTACAGCCCCTTTTTAGCAACTAAAGCTACTAAATCAACAACTCTGTTGGAGTAGCCCCACTCATTATCGTACCAGGAAACAACCTTAACCATATTTTCACCCATAACCATAGTCAAAGCTGCATCAACAGTTGATGACTGACTGGTCGTAGTATAATCTATGGAAACAAGAGGTTCTTCACAATAACAAAGAATGCCCTTCATAGCACCTTCAGCCGCTTCTTTTAAGGCTGCATTGATTTCTTCCTTAGTTGCCGGTTTGTTTAATTCCGCAACCAGGTCAACAAGTGAAACGTCAGGAGTTGGAACTCTTAGGGCAAAGCCGTTCAATTTGCCTTCCAGTTCAGGCAAAACAAGGGCTACTGCTTTAGCGGCTCCGGTCGTAGTAGGAATGATCGACATTGCCGCAGCTCTGCCCCGTCTTAAATCCTTATGCTTTTTGTCCAGATTAACCTGATCATTGGTATAAGCGTGAACTGTAGTCATCAGACCTTTTTTAATCCCGAATTTTTCATTTAAAACCTTAGCTACCGGTGCTAAGCAGTTAGTTGTACAGGAAGCATTAGAAATAACATCATGCGCCGCAGCATTATACTGCTGTTCATTTACTCCCATAACAATAGTAATATCAGCATCAGCAACCGGAGCTGTTACAACCACCTTTTTAGCTCCGCCTAATAAATGCTTGCCGGCAGCTTCTCTTTTATTAAATTTACCGGTTGACTCAATCACAATATCCACGCCCAGGTCTTTCCATGCAATCTTTTCCGGTTCTCTTTCCCGGATAATCTTAATCTCCTTGCCTTCAATAACTACAGCATCTTCTTTAGCTTCCATCGGTTTGTCCCAAATACCATGTACTGAATCATACTTAAGCAAGTGCAGCAAGGTCTTAGCATCCATACTGCCGCCATTAACAGCTACCACATCAACATCATTGTTTTCCCAGGCTGCTCTGAATACTAATCTGCCAATCCTTCCAAATCCATTAATTCCACATTTTACTGCCATAAAAATAACCTCCTCAAATTTTTATCTGATTTCTTTAGCTATTCCTTCCAATTTCCTCATGCGATAATTAACTCCGGATTTACTGACAGCCGGTGTCATCATCTCACCAAGTTCCTTGAAGCTGGCCTCTGGATAATTTAATCGCAGTTCTGCCAACTGAGCTAAAGATTTAGGCAAACATTTTAAATCCATTTTACTCTGAATAGTCTGAATTATTTCTACCTGGCGCATCGCCGCAGTCACAGTTTTTTCAAGGTTAGCGGTCTCACAATTGACCAGCCTGTTTACCCTGTTTTTTAAGCTTTTGACAATACGCACATTTTCAAAATCCATCAGAGCCTTATGCGCCCCCATCAAATGCAGCAATTCCACAATCTGATCCGCTTCTTTAACATAAATAACGGCTTTCTGCTTTCTTTGATGAATGCTCGATTTAACTCCAAATCTCTCTAGTAATTTGACAATCTCATGACTATATCCTTCATCATCAGTAACTAATTCAAAATGATAATCCTTCCCGGATGGATCATTAAGTGACCCACCGCCTAAAAAGGAGCCTCTTAAATAAGCATAAGCACAGCAGTCCTGAGCTACCAGAGAATCAGGTATCTTATAAGAAAACAAAGTCATGCCCAGAGCGTCAAAAATCAATTGCAGCTGCTCCTTACGCAGAATTCTGATTAAATAAGTATTATTCTTTTTCAGCCGGGAATTTCTGCGCACCATAACTTCAGGCTGCAAAAAAAATATTTTTTTCAGAAAAAAAAATATTTTTCGGGCTACTGCTGAATTTTCAGTAACGATATGTAAAGCTACCTGCCCTCTGCTTTTAATTTGCAGCATACCGGCAGAACGAATCAAAGCTGCCAATTCAGCCTTCTTACAGCACTCTTTTTCCGCAATCAAGCGAGATAACTCATTCTTAGTTTCCTGTGAAA
>JBJDXG010000163.1:0-3799 GCA_051866555.1 bacterium
ATTTCCCAGACAGCGTCATCACTGGCACTGCTTTTAAGCGGAGCAAAGTTTTTAGTTTTGCTTATCGGTTCACCGTTTTGATTAGTTTTGCCGCTGTCAAGCACCAGTCTTAAAGTTGCGGTTGCTTCTGTCTTGTTGACTGCCATGTTTTTCACCTCCTTTTACTTAGATATATTCAGGGCTGCTCACCCCTTAATTTTTTCAGGGCGATTTCTTTGACTTTATGTATGCGGGAAGGGCTGACTTTTAAGGCCCGGGCAGTTTCTCTTTCGCTGTAGCCATGGAAGTAAATGAGCTTAATTACTTTTCTCTGTTGGTCTGTCAGGTGTGCAAGTTCAATGCTTACCTGCTTTTCCGGGTTTTCCTTATCACTTGCGGTACTTCTTTCCGGCATGGTACCTGGCAGGCATTCTTTTTCTTTTCTTAGCCATACTTTGCGCAGGTGGTTGTAGAGCCTTAAGGCGAGCTTAGCTTTCAGATAGCCGGGCAGGGGGATATTGGCTGACGGGTCGTATTCTGTGAGTAATTGAAAGAAGATGATTTTCAGCTCGGAAGCGACGTCTTCTCTGCTTTCTCCGCGGTAGCGGCGAAGAAGTGTCAGGCAGAGAGGCTGGTATTCCTGCCAGAGCTGTAAAAACCTTTGCCAGTCCTTTTTCATGGCGCTTTGCTCGGAAAAAATTTGATCCAGTTAAAATCCAGAACCTGTGCTATTCTTTGGGCTACCTCAACGCTGGGTGTTCTTTTATCACCTTCGATTTGGGTGTAGTAGGCTCTTTGGATATGGCATTTCATTGCCACCTGATAATGGGAGAGACCGCTTTTTTCTCTGCTTTCTTTTAACCAATTTCGCATTATTATGCCTCCTTTTTTGAAATAAATGGTTATACATATTATAAAAAAGAGAAATAAGGAAAATCAAGGCAGTTTTTGAAAAATAACGTAGCTATTTGTTACCTGAAAGGGGAAGAGGAAAGGGAAGACAGGCAGAGAATATTATACAATGAACGAATTGGAGGTGCTGTAGGTTGTCGGTTGTGTCTTTATCCGGTTATAGGTCACTTGATAAATGGATAGATTCTTTTTTATCGGCTGAGGAGAGTAAGGTGTCTCCGGTCGTCTGGATAAATTATTCCCGCTCTCTTGAGCTGTGGCGTCTTTTTTTGGGCTGCTATTATGGTCCTTTGGATTTAAGGCAGCTTAAATGGGAGCATTTTGAGGGCTTTGTAGCTTACTGGTATTTTCGCTATGCGGCGGAAAGGAGTCTGGAGGAGGCTGAGGTACTTCTGCTCACTCTGGAAAATTTTCATTGCTGGCTTATGCTGGAGGGAATAATCCAGAAGATGATCTGGCAGGAGAGTGAGGGTCAGCAGCTGAAGCGGGACCTGTGCCGTGCGCTTACGTTTCAGAATATGCGTAAACCCCTGGAAAAGAAGTCACGCCTGGCTTGCTCTGCTGGCTGGTATGTAGTAGAAGGTATTGACGACTTATATGCCGAGATAAGCAGTATTCCTAAGGGAACGGTTTTTCGTCCGCTTTTAAGCAGCGGGATGAAGAAGTTTTTTCAGGTTGGGGATATTTATATGGGCTCTGTCTGGCAGGGCAGGGACAAAAAGACCTTTGTTGATGAGTACAGTATCAGAACGCTTTATCCGAAGGCGGCTAAACGGTATTTTACTTTATATGCTTAAGCGTGCTATAATTTATTTTGAGATAGAAGAAATACGGGGTGGAATGATGAAACAGTTGATTAAGGAACAGCTTTTGGCGAGCAGCAGAGTGAAGGAGCTGATGGCGGAAGCTTTATGTGAAGATATGGCAGAGGCGGTTAAGCTGCTGGCTGCGTCTTACAGGAGCGGCAATAAGGTTTTGGTCTGCGGCAATGGCGGGAGTGCGGCTGATGCGCAGCACCTGGCAGGAGAGCTGGTGGGGCGGTTTAAGCTGGAACGCCGGGCGCTGCCCTGCATTGCTCTTACTACTGATACTTCGATTTTGACGGCGGTAGCTAATGATTATGATTATGCTAAAGTCTTTGCCCGTCAGGTAGAGGGACTGGCCGAGAGCGGGGATATTGTTTTGGGCATCAGTACGAGCGGCAATTCGGAGAATGTTTTGGCGGCTCTTTCTGCCGGCAGGGCAAAGGGCGCTAAGACTATTGCTTTAAGCGGCCGGGGCGGAGGAAAATTGAATGCAGCGGCTGATTTGAATTTAGTTGTGCCGTCAGATGATACGCCGAGGATTCAGGAGGGGCATATTACGCTGATCCATATTTTATGCGATTTGCTGGAGAAGGAGCTGTTTTTGGGTGCATAAGGCTGTATTTTTAGATCGTGACGGAACGATTATTGAGGATCCCGGTTATTTGAGCCGGCCGGAACAGGTGCGTTTTTTGCCGGGGGCGATTAAGGGCTTGAAGAAAATGCAGGAGGCAGGTTATCTTTTAGTAATTATCACTAACCAGTCGGGAATTGCCCGCGGCTATTTTACGGAGGATGATCTTAAGAAGGTTCATGATTATCTTACAGAGCAGCTTGCCAGGCAGGGGATAGATCTTGCGGGTATTTATTACTGCCCGCATCATCCTGAAAAGGGCTATCCGCCTTATGTTAAGAAATGCCGTTGCCGGAAGCCGGGAAGTGCGCTTTTGGAAAGGGCGGCAGAGGAGCTGAAGATTAATTTGGCAGCTTCCTGGATGATTGGGGACAAGGCCAGTGATATTCTGGCAGGCAAGAGAGCCGGCTGCCGGACTGTTCTTATTGCCGGGCAAGCAGCGGCTGACTGTCAGCCGGACTGGCTGGCTTCTGACCTGGAGGCAGCTTATTTAAAGATAAAAGGGGATTTTAGTTGATGAAACAGCGTTTGTTGGACTTGCTGCCCCGTTTAAGGGGACAGAAGGTCTTAGTATTAGGAGATTTGATGATAGATGAGTATATCTGGGGACAGGCGAGCCGGATCTCGCCGGAAGCGCCGGTGCCGGTGGTTGAGGTTGAAAGAGAGTCCTTTGTTTTGGGCGGAGCTTCTAATGTAGCGAATAATATGCAAAGACTTGGCGGTGAGGTACTGCTTTCTGGTGTTGTCGGGCAGGATGAGCCGGCTGCGAGGTTTAGGGAGTTTTTGTCCGGGCAGGGTATGGCCGATAATGGTCTGGTAACTGATTCTAGCCGCCCGACTACGGTAAAGACCAGGGTGATTGCCCAGAATCAGCAGGTGCTTCGAATTGACCGGGAGGATAAGACTGCGGTCAGCCCTGAAGTGGAGGAAAAGCTGCTGGAGTTCGTTAAACAGAGTTTGCCGCAGATAGGAGCGGTAATTATTTCCGACTATGCTAAAGGGGTTATTACTAAGTCGCTGGCGGCGGAAATAATCGCTTTAGTTAAAGCACAGCAGAAGATCGTGGCGGTTGATCCTAAAGGGAATGATTACAGCAAATACAAGGGAGCGACGATTTTGACGCCTAACCTGAAGGAAACTGAATGTGCCCTGGGAGAAAAGCTGACCAGTGAGGAAAAAATAGTTGCGGGCGGCGGACGGCTGCGCCGGGAGCTGGAGCTGGACTATTTGCTGGTAACTCGTGGAGCTGATGGGATGTCGCTTTTGGGTGCTGCTGAATGCCGGCATATTCCGGCGGTGGCGAGCAAGGTTTATGATGTAACCGGTGCCGGGGATACTGTAATCAGTGTTCTGACTTTGGCTCTGGCGGCCGGAGCTTCCTTTCAGGAGGCTATGCTGCTGGCTAATTATGCTGCGGCGGTCGTGGTAAAGAAATTAGGCACTTCTACGGTCAGTCTGGCTGAAATCGCGG
>JBJDXG010000164.1:0-3730 GCA_051866555.1 bacterium
GATACGGCAGTACCGCTTATTTTAGATGAACTGCAAAAGGTCGGGGCTAATAAAAGCAGATTGGTGGTTAAAATAGCCGGTGGGGCTCAGATGTTTTCTTTTATGGGCTCAGATGACCGCATGAAAATAGGAGAAAGAAATGTTCAGGCGGTAAAGGAAGCCTTGAGAAAGGCTGGCTTAAGGATCAGTGCTGAGGATACCGGAGGAAGCTATGGCCGGTCAATGGAATTAAAGCTGGATCAGGGTACGGTTAAGATCAAGACTGTTGATAAAGGGGTTCATGAGTTATAAAGGAGGAAATAGTTTGGGGAACAAGCTTAAGCTGAATAAGAATGATATTGTTAAGTTATGGGAGGCTTATGAGGCAACTAAGAGCGAAGAGGTCAAGGAAAAAATAATAATGTATTATGTTCCCCTGGTAAAATATGTAGCAGACAGAGTGGTCATTAGTTTACCTAATTATTTAGATTCTAATGATCTTTTGCATTATGGCATTTTAGGACTTTTAGAAGCTTTTGAGCGTTTTGATTTAAAAAGGGGAATTAAATTTGAAACTTATGCTATGAGAAGGATCAAAGGTGCTATTTTTGATGGTTTAAGCACTATGGATTGGTTTTCTGCTTCTTTACGAAGTAAAATGAGAAAATTGGAAAAAGCTTATAGCTATTTGGATCAAAATTTAGGACGGGCGGCCAAGGATCAGGAAGTGGCTGATTATTTAGGGATAACTCTGGAAAAATTACAGAAAATGCTGCTCGATGTCAGCTGCTTAACTTTAACCTCGTTGGATAATATTTGTACTGATCCCAATTCGGGAGATAAAGATTTGACTTTAAAGGATTTAGTGGAAGATCCTGAGGAGGTTAATCCTACAGCTCAATTGGAATTTGCCGAGGTGCAAAAAATTTTGCTTAAGGCTATTGAGAAATTATCAGCTCAGGAAAAGCTTTTGATTGATTTGTATTATTATGAAGAATTAACTGTTAAGGAAATAAGTAAGATAATGGGAGTTTCTAATTCCCGGATATCCCAGCTTCATTCTAAAGCTATATTAAGATTAAGAGGGAGCTTAAGCCGCTTGAAAAAAAGCTTAATTGATGGATAGAGGTGAGATAAATTGTCTATCAGACCCATTGATATGCAGGCCTATGTGCCTAAGGTTGAACAATTGGGAAGACAAAATCAAAGTCAGCAGGAAAGGCTTCAGGGAGAAACTCAAAGCTTTTTACAGAATCTTAGTCAGGAAATTAATTTAAAACAGCATCAGGTACAGAGTACCAATAAAACTGAACAGGAAAAAATCAAGCGTGAAAACAGAGAAAAGGAAAAGAAAAGAAAGCAAAAGCAAAGGAATTCTTTAGAACCAAATAAAGGAAGCAATCTTGACATTACGACTTAGGAGGTTAAGATGAAAGATACTAAAATAGGGTATTTAATTTCACTTACTCTGGAAGATAACTATTATTTAGGCGGTTTTATGATAACTGACCAATATGGAATTCCTTTAGAGTTTAAATATACTGAGCCGATTAAGCCGACTAAAATTCAAAAGATACTTTATGGCAGTGCTTTGGAAAAATATTTGAAAAAGGAAGTAGTTTTCGGCAATTTATTAAGTTCTTCAGCTGTGAAGCTTGATTTATTGGTTACTTTTAAAAGTGATTTATTAGATTTGGGAACCACTGCCTGTCCGGCGGTCAGCTTGGAACAAACGGTTTTACCGCCCTTTTCTGAAATTGGTCAGGAAGAGACCATTAATGAAAAGGAATTTTTATTGCAGATCGCTTCCTCCGGCAGTCCGGTGAGAATAATGATTTTGCCGGAAAAAAGCAATGAAAAATCTAAAATAACCGGTTTATTGCTGGAATTACAGAATACGATGAATTTAACTGAGCCTTTGACTAGAGTGGAAGGGGCGTTAAAGGAAATATGCAGGGAAATGGAAAAAAGATAGCGGAGCTTGGTCAGCGGGCTTGGGAAGAATTTTCTGCTCTGATTCATTCCTTTTTAAGCAAAGCTAAGGTGAAAAGTATTTCTTTATCTTTTTCTTCTGTGGTGCATAATTTTGTTTTTGAAGCGACTGAAGTAAAAATCGTAGATTATAATAAACAGGTTCAGCCGGAGGTAAAGGATTTTAGTGAAGAAATAATCAGTCCTGAGATGGTTAAAGTTGTTTTGGAAAAGCTGAAGTTTTCTGTTTTTACTCAGCCTTTATTATCAAGCCCCAGGGTTTTAGATTTAAAAGTGATATTTTCTGCTGCTGTAAAAAAAGCAGAAAATATTATGCTGGCTCTAAAACAGCCTGTTAGTTTGGCTATCCCCAAAAGAGAAAAGGCTCGGCTGGGTTTAAAGGATTATTTGCTGCCTGCTGAGACTAATGTTTTAGCGGATATGGCATATATTCTTAAAAGACCGGGTATAGTTCAGCGAACCAGCTTTCAAGAATTCAGCAGTACTGAAATTATCAGTTTTTGGAATGCTTTAATGAATAAAACCTCAATTGAAAAAGAAAACTTGGAATTAGTGGGTGTATATCAGCCTGTTCCTTTACATAAAGTACGGAAAATTCAATTTGATGCAGCCAGCGGTAATTTATATGTCTTTTTTAATCAGGAAAGAAAGAAAAGTAAATTAGTTCGTGTTATAATAGGGAGAAACAAAATTGATCGGCAGAAAACATTTATGGTAGTTATGCCATTATGATAGTGCTTAGAGGTGAACACAATGACAGGATATAGTTTATTTGGCATAGGAGCATTTTTAATATTTTGGGGTATCTTTGTTTTACGTCCCAGCAATAAAAGAAGGCAATATCTTGCTTATGGCGAAGATGCTGCCGAGAAAATGGCTGAAGAGCTGGAACTGACGGCTAAGACGATTCTAGCGGAGATTGAAGAAAAATCTGCGGCCATTGGGAAAATGCTGGATGAGGGCGATGAGCTTTTACAGAGGATTGAAAGAATTAAAGAGGAAAATATAACTTCGATTTCTAATAATGTTTTGCTGGAAAAGCAAAGAGAGATTAAGAAATTACTGGCTGAAGGGCATGATTTAGGCGCAATAGCTAAGCTGTTGGATATGGGTAAGGGAGAAATTAAACTGATCCTTGATTTAAGCAGAGGTGGAAAATAGATGAAAAGATATTTCAGCCGGGATTTAGTAATAGGCATCGGCATAGGATTTATTCTTTCTTCTTTTCTGGTTTTATTTTTTAATCCGGTAAGAAATGATGTTTATCAAAAGGAAAGCAGTGTCGAGGAGTCCTTGCCGCTTAAAGCCGAGAGTGAGCCAAAACAGCCGGAGGTTCACACGGTGCAGGAAGAAGAAAAGGCTGAGGTGATTCCTGTTACGAAAAAGGTTGTCATTCCTCCGGGGGCTGACAGTGAAAGAATTATAGCTCTTCTTTTAGATAATGGAATTATAAATTCTGCTGAAGATTTTCGGCGGACTGTGAATGCTTCCGGTTTAGATAATCGTCTGCGGGCCGGAACTTTTATTCTGCAGGAAAATATGACTGATTTAGATGAGCTTATTCATATATTAATATCTGAACCGCATGAGGAATAGTTGTCATACTATTCCTTTTTTTGTCTATACTATATTTTGAGGTGATCTGGTGCTGAGTTCAGTGAAGATATTGGTAAAAAATCGTTTTTTGCTTGGTTTTTTATCTGGTATGGCAAGTCTGTTTTTTTTTATTTTAATTGTGGGTTATTCTTTTTTTAGTCAG
>JBJDXG010000165.1:0-16313 GCA_051866555.1 bacterium
TTCACTCTCTACGGAAAATACCTGCCTTAATAATTCAACAGTAATTATTGACTCCGGCTTTCCCTGAGCAATAATCTGCCCTTCCTTCATTACCAGAACATTATCGGCAAACTGCAGAGCCTGATTTAAGTCATGAATAACCATCACTACAGTTAAATTATTTTCCTGATTTAAACGGGTAAGCAGCTGTAAAATCTCTAATTGATGACAGATATCCAGATAAGTAGTCGGTTCATCCAACAGCAGAATTTCCGGCTTCTGAGCCAGAGCCATAGCAATCCAGGCTCTTTGTCTTTCGCCTCCGGACAGGGTATTGACTAACCGCTCCTGCAAATGCTCTATATTCGTCTGCTTTAAGGCCCAGGCAATGCAATTCTTATCCTCACTGTCTATAGCCTTCCACCAGGCCCGGTGAGGAAAACGGCCATGCTCGACCAAATCAAAAACCGTTACATCAGCAGGAACCTGCAGTGACTGAGGCAGGATAGCTAATCTTTTAGCCAACTCGCTGCGTTTAAGCTGTTTAATCAAGCTGCCCTGCAAAAAGACCTGCCCCTGATAAGCAATTAAACCGCACAGAGCCTTTAAGAGTGTGCTTTTGCCTGAACCGTTCGGCCCTATGATAGCTGTTCTCTGCCCCTGAGGCAGACTAAGGGAAATATCGGTCAGAATTTTCTTGCGTGCAATTGTTACAGAAAGATTTTTGCCTTCTATTATGGCCATCAGATTTCCCTCCTTAATAAGAAAAGAAAAAATGGAGCGCCAATAAAGGCCATGACCAAACCGACAGGCAGCTCAATTGGAGCAAAAACAACTCTGGCAAACGTATCGCTGGCCATGACTACTGCCATGCCTAAAAGAGCTGAAGCCGGCAGCAGATAACGGTAATCAGAGCCGATCAAGAGCCGGGCAGCATGAGGAACGATTAAGCCGACAAAGCCTAAAAGTCCGGCAACGCTCACTGCACTGGCAGCCAGCAGAGCAGCAACGGCAGTAAGAAGCACTCGGGTCAATTCCACATTGATTCCCAGTCCCTTGGCAATATCATCACCTAATTGTAAGATATTCAGATACCTGGCTCCCACACAGGCTAAAATAAAGCCCAGCACAGCATAAGGCAGAATAATATCAACATGAGGCCAGCTTCTGGCCGCCAGGCCGCCGACCATCCACAAGAGAGCACCGTGCACCCGGTCACTGTAAAAAATCATCAGCGCGGAAATGCCGGAGCCTAAAAAAGCCGAAACAGCAACTCCGGCTAAGATTATTCTGACCGGACGAATGCCGTCCTTCCAGGCCAGAATATAAATGCAGACAGCCGCCAGCATAGCTCCGGCAAAGGCAGTCGGCGTAATCAGATACTCTAATTCCGGAAAAAGTATCATGATTATTATGCCGGCAAGACCGGCCCCGGACGAAATGCCGATGATATGCGGGTCAGCCAGGGGATTGCGCATAATAGCCTGCAAAATTGCTCCTGAAAGCGCTAAATTTAAGCCAACCAAGGCTCCGACAATAGTTCTTGGCAGGCGAATATTCCAGATAACCTGACTGGCAGAGCCTGCTTTGCTGCCCAGAATTATCTCAAATATGTCCCTGACCGGAATCTCCATAGCTCCCTTCATCAGGCTCACTGTTCCAGCCAGCACTGCCAGAACGGCAAATATAAACAAAAGTAAGAACCGCCAGCGGCCGCGAAAAAAATTATCAGTCATTATTAAAAACCTCTGGATAAACTATTTTAGCCATATACTCTACTGCTTCAGGATAATGCAGCCCCGGATTGAGCAAAAACAACTCCTGCGGCAGATAATATATTTTCTGATCCTTCACTGCCTGCACTGCATTCCATGCAGGATTAGCCGCCATTTCCGCCGCCATTTTCTTTTTCAGCTCCGGCAGCTTGCCCATAGTAACAAAAAAGATGATATCCGGATTCAGTTCAACTATCTTTTCTAAGCTGTACGGCGTTTGGTCGGCATGGTCGTCTAAAGGCTGACTGCCTGCTGCCAGGTTCTCCAAGCCAAGAATTTTAGCGGCTGAACCGGCAATGCTGTTGTCCAGCTCTACCGTTACACTCTTAGCCGTACTGTGCAGAATCATTATCCGCACTTTTTTCTGCGGAATACGGGACTTTAAATTTTCTATCCTGCTGTCCATGTCCTGAACGATCTCTGCCGCCTTCTCTTCTTGTCCCAAGGCTCTGCCTAAAAGCAGGGTTTTGTCCTTAATGTCCTCATAGCTCTTTAAGCGCAGAACAAGCACCGGAATATTATTAGCTTCAAAAACCGGCAAAAATTTTCCATGCATGCTCTCTCCGCCAATCACCAAATCAGGCTGTAAGGAAACAGCCTTTTCCAAATTAATGTTATAAACCATGCCGATCTCCTCAGCCTTTTCCACCCCCGGAGGAATTTCTCCAACCTTAGAGGTAGGGCGGCCAACGACCGGAGCAGAAAGAGCCGCACAGATCTCCAGAAAAGAAGGAGACAGAACAACTACTCTTTCCGGCTTAGCCGAGAGCACTACTTGTCTTTGCAGGTCATCCTGTCCTTGAAAAAATTTCACATCCCCGCCAGCCTGCCTGGTCTCCGTCCCGCAGCCAGCCAGCAGCAATATCATCAGCGCTAATAATAAACCTAGATACTTCTTCACCTATTTCACCCTTTCTCAGAAAAAACCTTAAGCAGTCCGCTAAAGCGGACTGCTTAAAAAAGTATATTAAACTATTTTAAAACCCAGCTGTTAATGCCTTGAATAGCATCCTTTACATGCTGTACATAAATATCCTGAAAAGCACTGTTTTGGCCTAAGCCCTTCAAATAAGAGCCCTTAATTTTAAAGCCTTCTTTTTGCAGCTCAGATTTCCAGGAATCCTCTTCATCTCCGGCCATATCATTATGAGCATGGTCACCGGCTACCAGCATTAAAGGCATCAGAGTAATATTCTTATAGCCGCGTTTCTTTAATAAAGTCTTAACATCTTCCAAATTTGGCTTGTCATCTTCCTCTACAACACCAACCACAGCATTGATCTTAGCCTTATCAAAAGCATCCTGAATAGCCTGATAAGCCGGATTTGGCTGATGCGGAGAACCGTGTCCCAAAAAGACTACACAGTCCTTAGCTCCCAGCTTCGGCATTTGAGTTTTAATCGCCTGAACAGCAACAGCAAAATCATCAGGACGGCCATTATGACCATCAAAAACCAAAACAGGACGGCCAACAGATATCTTGGCAAAATCATTCATGTATTTCGCTGCAACCCGCATGATTTTATTTTCATATTCTTCGCCCGGAGTTAAATGAGTCGGCTGAATAACAACTTCCTTTACTCCAGCCTGCTTTAATTCATCGAGCTTTTGCTCCAAAGTAGGAATTTTAATATTTTCCTTTTCCGCAACCCGTTTAATGACAATGCGGGCAGTAAAAGCACGGTGTACCTGATAATCAGGGAAGGACTTCGCTATCTTTTCTTCCACTCCGCCAATGCACGCCTTTCTTACTTCAGGAAAGGTTGTGCCAAAGCTGGTTACCACAATAGCCTTGTCGGACTTTACGGTTTCTGCTTTAGCTGCCTTGGCAGTCAGGGTAAGACCTGTGAAGGCAAGCGTTAAAGCCAGCAAACCACACATTAGATTTTTCATAACAGTTTTCCTCCTTTAATTGCCGCTTAAAATCAAGTGACAATAAAATAAACCCTCTCTGCTCAATCAGAAAGGGTCCTTAATAACAGAAAACTTTATCTCCCTCCCTATCGCTCGCAGGTCAAACGGTGATTTTAAACAGGCAGTTCTCCTGGCTCCAGATCTTCGCTCCTTCAAACCTTCCCAGAAAAATTCTCCCAGTGGCATTTCTTGAAATCGCTCCCTGATACAGTGGCGGGACCGCGTCGGCATTTAACCGAACTTCCCTATTAAGCCTTTGCAGGCACCTGTTCCGGATTTATTAAATTGTCCTCAACTTATTTACGGTTTTTATTTAACTTAAATATAGCACTTTTTATCTCTGCTGTCAATCAGACTGCCTGTTCTAATCTTTGGAAAATTCGGCAGGCCAAAAGCTTATTTATCCAGATGAAGCATTTTTTCTGATTTAGCTACGATAACGGTAACAGCCGCATCACCTGTTACATTAGTCATAGTCAGGCTTCTGCTTACTATAGGATAAATTCCGATAAACAGGCTGACTGCCTCAGCAGGCACTCCAATAATCGGGAACAGCACCGCCATACAGATAAGTGCTCCCCCGGGAACGGCAGGTGCCCCCATGGATAAAGCCATGATAGCAATTACTAAGGATACGAGCATATCACCGGTAACAGGAATCTGAAAAATACTGGCGGTGAAAAGCGCTGTAATCATCAGCACAACACACGTACCGTCCATATTTATCGTAGTACCTAAAGGAATAGAAAAAGAGTAGATTTTGGGATCTACCTTCAAGCCTTCCCGGCAGCATTTTAAGGATATGGGCATGGTTATACTGCTGGAGCTGGTAGAAAAGGCGGTAACCATAGCCGGCATAAAGCCTTTAAAGAAGCGTACCGGATTATAGCCTGACAGAACTGTCAGCAGCAGAATATACACGCCAAGCATAACAGCATGACCTAAATAGCACACCGGCACCCACTGAATCATTTTTACCAGATTTACCAACTCCATAGATACTACCATCTTGGCAATGGAGCAGAATACAGCTAACGGAATAAACAGCATGATTATGCTTATTACCTTGGAAAAGGCCTTATTGCAGCTATCTATAAGCTGATTGAACAGAGGATTTTCCCCTGCCATCAAGCTGGCAGCAATTCCGATAAGTACCGCCAGAAAAATGATCTGCAGCATATCCATATGCAGAAAGGGACTTACAATATCTGACGGGACAATATTGACAATCGTATCCTTGAGGGAAACCGGACCGGCCTTAGCAGCATTAGCCGCAATGGAGGATTCCGTAACCGCCTCCGCCAGCGCAGTATCGCCTATAGGAAACAGCTGATACACAGAATAGCCTACTGCAATCGCTATAAATGAGGTCACAATGTAACAGCCAAGCACCTTAGCCGCTACCTTGCCTAGGGATTTCAGGTCACTGTAGCCGGATATACTGCTGGCAATAGAGAAAAATACTAATGGCCCGACGACAGTCTTTAAGGCATTAAGAAACATCGCATTGACAGGACCAAAAAAATTATCCGCTGTAAGCTTAATAATGTCGGCCGGCAAGCACAGCTTCATCAAAAGACCGCTAAAGATACCGGCCAGCAGACTGCCAATTATGTAATACAGCATTTTCTGAGGCGATTCAAAAACTGTTATGTCGCAGATATTAAGTCCTGCATTATTCCGGACATTAATATTTCTCTTCATAACTCTGTCCAAGAGCTTCAGCATCACCGACTTAGCTTCGTCATCATCCAGTCCTTCTATAAGCTGAGCATTTACATCTTCTGCGGTAAAGCTTTCGCCCCGGCAGCTCATATGAATACGTACACTGCCTAAAAATTTCTCTATATTCAGTTTTATCTTGGCCTCAGTCTCTGCCTTATTAATCATCATTACCAGAATATCCTCAAGCGGCAGACAGACCTTATAAACCTCCTTCTGAGGCACCTTCAGCTCCAGCAAGGTTTCCCGCACCCAATCAATAAGCTCGGGCATACGCTCCAGACTCGCCTCGATTTTAAAGTTCTTACTAATCCTTATTTTCAACTGCCCAACCTCCTTTTTCAAACCTCATAAAAATCACATCCTCATTTCCGATAGCTGTCAAGACCAGCAAACCCGAACTGCTTGAGATTTTCCAGCAAAGCCCTGTCGCTCACATCAGCCTCCTCACCGCAGCCGGACTTGACGAAATCCTTGTAATCCACAGTATTGTGCTTGCCGAAGGACACCAGAGCAAAAGGAGCCATAAATGCCACAAAACAGATATACAGCCTGGCATCCTCCATCGCCAGCCCTGTATAGTCGCTGAACAGCCGGAGCACCAGCCTGCCCTTAACAGAAGCAGCCTTGGTAAGCACCGAAGCCACATGAGGAGAAGGCGTGATGTTCATAACCTCCCTGCCCCATACCTGCATCTGCCAGTCCTCTTTGGACCAGATCTGCTCCACCACCATATCCACAAAATCCGATATTTTTTCTCGTGGTGATTTCTCCGAACGGAGAATGTCCTTCAGCCTGTCCTCATTGACAATAAACTGGTGTATCTCGAATAAAAGCTCCTTGTACAGACCATCACGGCTGCCAAAATGATAATTAACTGCCGCCAGGTTCGTACCTGCCAACTCGCAGATCTCCTTGCTGGTCACAAGGGAAAATCCCTTCTTGGCCGCCAAAATGCCGGCACACTCCAGCAGGCGCTCCCTGGTCTGCCGCCCATCATCCCTTTTGCTTCGTCTTGTACCACTCATTTACTTCACCTGCACCTTCACCTAGCTTTATTATAAAACAGCCAGCCCGCCAAAGGCAAGGTCACAGCAGAAATAAGCAGCATAGGAATAAAATCTCCCCATAAATCAGCTGCCGCCGCTCCCTCAAGATAAATCCGGCGCACCGCGTCCACTGCAAAACGAAGAGGATCTAGGCAGGTAGCGTATTGCAGCACCTCCGGCATATTGATAACAGGCGTAGCAAGCCCTGACAGCAGCACCATCGGCATCATCAATACCAGCAAATAGACCATGACCTGCTGCATATTTTCTGAAATAGAAGAAATCATCAGCCCCATACCGATAAGACTTAAAATAAAAATTATCAGTGCCAGGTATAGGGTAAGGAGCGAACCGGCAAAGGGAATCTGAAACCAAAAACGTGCTATAAGAAAAAGGATAGTGCTCTGCACCAGCCCTATCAGCATGGGCGGCACAGCCTTGCCCAACAGAATCTCTGCCGGTGAAAGAGGCGTGACCATAAGCTGGTCAAAGGTTCCCTGCTCCCTCTCCTTGGCAATAGACATCCCAGCCAGCAGCAGCACCTGCACAAAGGCAATCATGGCAATCAGCGCCGGCGAAAAAATCCAGCGAGTAATCTGATTGGGATTGAACCAGGTACGGCTCTCAACTGATACAGTCCCCGGCAGCCTGTTTTCCGCCACTCCCGCGGCCATCCTCTGCTGCCTGTTCCACTCTGCCACAATTTTTCCTGCATAACCAACGGCCATCCCTGCCACAGAACTGTTCCTGCCGTCAGCAATGACCTGCACCTGCGCCGTGCCGCCCTGACTGATGATATCGGCAAAATCACCAGGGAGCACCACTGCCAGCAGAATCCTCTCCTCATCAATCAGCCTGCCAATGCCATAAGGATTCGGCAGCACCGCCACCTGCTGGAAACAGCCAGAGCCTGCAAAGCGGGCCAGCAGGCTACGGGAAATACTGCTGCGGGATTCGTCCACTACGGCATAAGGAACATTATTCAGGTTATAACTGGCCGCATAGCCAAAGAGAAAGCCCTGCAGCAGAGCAGGCACTACCATCATGACGCGCATGCGCCTATCCTTCAAGGTAGCAAGCAGCTCCTTCTGACACATAAAAAACAGATGCCGGAAAAACATATTTATCTTTTGCCGCCAGGTAAAATCCTTCATTCATCATCCCACCCTTCGTTTTGTCAGCTTGAAAGCAAGTGCTATGAAAAAAATGCCGTAGCCTGCCAGCAGCAGACATTTTTCAGCAATCAGCGGCCAATAATTACCTGCCAGGAACAGTGACCTGATAAGCTGCAAGTAATGAGTAGTAGGAAAAATCCTGCTGATGACCTGAATGGCCAAAGGTTCCGAATGAAGGTCAAACAAAAATCCCGACAGCATCATGGAGGGCAGAAAGCTGACCAGCATGGAAACCTGGCAGGCCAGGAACTGATTCTTGGTCACGGCAGAAATCGTCAACCCCAGCCCCAAGGCTACAATGATATACAGCATGGAGGCCAGCAGTATGACCGCCAGCGAGCCACGCATAGGCAGATCATACAAAATCCGCCCGACAGCCAGACATAGGCAGAACCCGGTAAAGGCCACGCAGAAATAAGGAATAATCTTAGCCAGCACAATCTCCATCAGGCTGGCAGGGGTAACAAAAACAGACTCAATCGTGCCCCGCTCCCATTCCCTGGCCATAACCACAGCCGTCAGGAATACACCGCACAGGGTCAGCACCATCATCAGAATGCCGGGCACAAAAAACCAGGTGCTGGTACTGGCATCGTTAAACCAAACCCTGGTAACTACTGCAGCCTGCCCCAAAACTTCGCTGTCATCTGCCGCCGCCAGCCCTGCCTCTGCCGCCCAGGACAGCACCGCTGCCTCAATATAGCGCTGGGCAGACATAGCCGTAACAGCCTCCACACCGTTTAAAATAACCTGCAGCTTTGCCTCTCCGGCTGCCAATCTTGCCGTAAAATCTCCGGGCACAACAATGGCTGCATGAACCTGATGAGACAAAAGCATTTTTTCTGCTGACTGCATATCCCTGACATAGCAAGGAGAAAAATACTCCGAGCAATCCACAAAGCTGACCGCCTGCCGTGCTGTCGGAGAAGCATCCTCCAGCACCACAGCCACCGGCACATTCTTCACATCCAGCGACATGCCGTAGCCCATAATGATAATCAATATGATGGGTAACACAACACCCATCAGGAAGGTGCTGCTGTCCCTTTTTATCTGCAAAAATTCCTTTTTCACCAGTGCCGCCAGGCGGCGCAGGCTGAAAATCACATTTCTCCCATCGTCCTGGCTGTTCATCGGGACCTCTCCCCTTCCTGCCTTGACTGCTCCACAATAGCAATAAAAATATCATTCATGCTTGCCCCCGGCATCCCCATGCGTCTCCTGATCTCCTCCGGACTGCCCAGCACAAGCATTTCCCCATGGTCCTGTATCATAATGCGGTCGCAATACTCTGCTTCTTCCATAAAATGCGTAGTTATAATGATAGTTGTCCCTGCTCTTGATAATCTGGCAATCTGCCGCCAGAAATTCTGCCTTGCTTCCGGGTCAATACCGCTGGTAGGCTCATCGAGAAAAAGGATTTTTGGCCTATGCAGCAGGGCAGCTGCCATAGAAAGCCGTTGCTTGTACCCCAGCGGCAGGCTGTTACCTTCCTGCCGCAATTTTTCTCCCAGCCCAAATTCCTCCACGACCTCTCCGATGCGACTTTCCAGGCTCTTGCCTTTCAAGCCGTAAATGCCACCATAAAAGCGGAGATTCTCCTGCACTGTCAGATTGCCGTACAAGGAAAATTTCTGTGCCACATAACCGATGCCTTCCCTGGCCTTCGTCCTGTGCTTACGCACATCAACTCCTCCTACCCTAAGCTCTCCCGAAGTAGCCGGAAGAAGACCGCAGAGCATACGGAAGGTGGTAGTCTTGCCAGCCCCGTTAGGCCCAAGCATGCCAAAAACCTCTCCCTTATATACAGAAAAAGACGTATGGGATACTGCCGTAAAATCGCCAAACCTTTTCACCAGGTCATGCACCTCTATATCGACTGCCCTGCCAGCAGCATTGTCACCCGTCACTCCTGCCGACTGCTGCCTGACCGGCATGCCAGGCAACCCATTCAGGCCACGCAAGCCGCGAGGCCAGTCCTCCTGCAATTCTGCAAAGCTTCCCTTTGCCAGCAGCCTGCCTTTATCCAGCATATAAATCTGCTGGCAGCGCGCTGCTTCATCTACATAGGCAGTACTGACTAGTACTGTAAGCCCTTCCTCCCGGACAAGACGGCTAATGATTTCCCACAACTCGCGCCGCGACAGGGGATCAACTCCCACAGACGGCTCATCAAGAAGTAGCAGCTTGGGCGACCTGACCAGTGTGCACACCAGTGCCAGCTTTTGCTTCATACCACCTGAAAGCCGCCCTGCCAATCTTGCCTGAAATTCAGTCAGATCGGTCATAGCCAGCAGCCTGTCGATCCTCTCCCGGCAGTCAGCCGGGGAAATGCCGTGCAAATCCCTGTACAGACTGATATTTTCCCTGACTGTCAGATCCTCGTACAAACCAAATTTCTGCGGCATATAGCTGATAACAGTCTGCACCCTTTCCGGCTCCTTTGCCACATCAAAGCCTGCGACCCGGAGATGTCCTTGACCCAGCGGCAAAAGTCCGCAGAGCATACGGATCAGGGTAGTTTTGCCAGCTCCGTCCGGACCGACTACCCCGGTCATCTCTCCCGTCCTTGCCAGCAGCTCCACATCATGCAGGACTTTTCCTGCCACCATAAAATCCTCCTGCACGCTGCCCGTCAACTCATATGCTGTCAGCTTTTCCATAATCAACACCTCACTTGCAGGAAGGTTGCAGCTTCACAGTAACAGGCATTCCCAGCCGCAGCACATTGTCCTCATCCTTCACATAAACACGCACCTCATAGACCAAGGACGTGCGAAGCTCCTCTGTTTCCACGCTCTTGGGCGTGAACTCAGCTGTATCGGAAATATAGCCTATCTGCCCGGCTATGCCCTTATCCGGCAGGCTGTCTATGAAAACCTGTGCTTCCATACCTTCATAAATCCTGCCCAATTCCGTTTCCGGCACATAGGCACGTACCCATTTCTTGTCCAAAAGTGACAACTTGAACACAGGCTTAGAAGGAGAAGCCATATCCCCCGGCTCCATCAGCCGGGAACGGATAACCCCGTCCTCCGGTGCCCGCAATTCATACTGAGACAGCAGATACATATATCTAAGCTGTTCTTCACGCATAGCCTGCAAGCCAGCTTCCGCCCCAGCAATATCTTCCTTTCGCGGTCCTGCCTTCGCCTCCTGCAAAGCAGCTTCCGCCTCTGACAAAGCCGCCGACTTCGCCTCAAAATCATGCCGGGCATCGTCCAGCTCCTGCCGACTGATACCGGCTATACTGCTGAAAATGTCCTTCTTTCTCTGATAAACACCGGCAGCATGCTCCGCTGCTGCCTTTGCCTGCCTGGCGTTTTCCTCCGCCTGCCTGATCTCCTCCGGCCTCGTGCCATTGTGCAGCTTATCTACAGTGCTCTGCTGAGAAGCTATCTCCGCATTCAGCTTCCTGATTTGCAGCTTCAGCTCCTCATTATCCAGCCTGGCCAGCACCTGCCCTTTCCTTACCCTGTCGCCTTCCTCTGCCAAAATCTCCACTATCCTGTCACTTTGGCGGAAAGCCAATGATACCTCCCGCACATCTACATTACCGTGCAGCACCAGCTCATCCTGGTCGCCATCCGGCATTGCTGACCAGATAAAATATGCCGCTGCTGCCAGCAGCAAAGCTGCCAACAAAATCACCGTCTTTTTCCTTATTGCCACAAATACCGCCTCCATCAAAAAACATTCATGCCATCCCTTAATTCAAATTGCAATTTGAATTTTGTAACATTATACCACAATACCTGGTAAAATTCAAATTTAAATTATAATTGAAGCAACTGCAAAAAAACAGTACAGCACTACCGCCCAGCTGCGGCCATACTATACTGCCGATATCCTCGAGTTATTTCAGCTTTGTTGAAAAAGACATATCCTTTAGCAATAAAAATAAAAAGGGGTGAAAACGCCGTATTCATACGGGTTTCACCTCTTTTACTTTTTTAACTGTTAAAGTCGGAATTAATTACATTATAAAAAACGGCTTATTTTGTCAAGTTTTGTCGATTAGAATTGTAATTTATAATACATGCCGTAAATAATTCCCGGCATTTCATAGCCATAACGTTCTTCATATTTCTTATCGAATAAATTATCCACAAACACAGTTAATTCCTGACCTTCCTTAAGCGGATGAGTTATGCTCAGATTAGTTATCCAATATGAAGGCACATCTACCAAATCACAATACGAACTAACAGCAGAAGGATTTGGAATGGCTCTGCCAAAGAAATAAGTTGCATTTTGACTGCCTACATAACGCTCACTTAAGGAAATAACTGTACCTTGTTTTAATTTATAGGTCAAGCCTATATTAGCCTTATGACGAGGTCTGTAATCCAATTCTGTACTCATTTGATCCCAAGGAGTCAGCCTGCTCAAATCTCCTGCTTTTTTAGTACGCTGATAAGTGTAATTAGCAAAAGCTATCAAACTGTCACTCAATTTAACCTGTGCTTCCAACTCAGCTCCCCAAATCTTAACCTTGTCAATATTATAAGCCGGTCTAGTCGGTGTAATGCTATGGTCAAAATTGATATAATCTTTAATATCATTATAATAAACACTGGCACGATAATTGAATTTATCAGAAACTTTGCTGCTGTAACCCAATTCATAGGCTACTCCATCCTCTGCCTTTAATTCCTCTTTCGGGAAGAAATTTGCAATCATATTAAAAGGAGGACTATTCGGCCAGGTGCCAGCAGGCAGCTGATCCATGGTCATATAATTAGACCACCAGTAAAGCTCTGCCATCGCAGGAGCACGATAAGCCCGATTAACGGAAAAATACACTCTGTCATTTTTATTCAGATTATAATTCAGATTAAATTTAGGCACTAAAGCACTACCATCAATTGATACCATGTTTTTATTCTCATCTGGACCGCCTTTGTATTTCTCATAGCGCAGACCTAAGTTCAAGTTCAGCTTATCGGAAACACGCCAATTATCCTCAATATACAAACCATTCAAATCTATCTTCTGACTGGCCATAGCCCCGGCATTCTTATCAGCTACTGTAGTTGTACTATAAACAGCCGGATCCAGATAAGTGTAATTTTCAGCTTTATAACGCAAACGTTTTTGCTCATAACCATAGATCAGTTTATGGTTTTCACCCAAATTTTGCTCAACCTCTGCCAGCCAGCTGTAAGATTCATCAGGATATATATTTCTGCTCATCTGCAAAGAACCATCGGCATTATAAAAATATTCCGCTCTTTTTTCATGATTCTTATAATAACCGATTCTCCAGCTGCCATTAGCAAACGGCTGGCTGTAATGAACAGAATAATAGTCATTTTCTTTTTTCCAATAAGAACCGTCAGACCAAACTCCATCAGGGGCTGGACTTGGAGAATCCCCCAGAGATAACGGCCAGGAAGGATCTATTTTCTGATAAAATCCTGGGTCATTCGGGTTGCTGCTGACTCTGTTATTAACGATAAAACCTCTTTTCGTTTCAGCATGATTATAGGTCAGACTGAGTTTTCCTTCATTTTCAAAGGTATAATTTAATTTCAGCCCAACATCCTTATTGTCATAATCGTTATTTCTCAAGTAAGCATCAGCTTCTTTTTTCCCGGCCGTAATCATATATCCCAGGTCACCAACTTTATTGCTGTGTGAAATTCTGTAATTGCGGAACCCTTCATTGCCGAACCCTGCTTGTATAGTAGTCACCGGCTTATCAAAATCACTCTTAGTTAAAATATTGATTACACCGCCAAGTGTATCGCCATATCTGGCAGCCTTAGGTCCTTTAATAATTTCAATCTTTTCCACAACCTCTAAAGGAATCGTGCCCCAGTCTATGTAATTTCCACCCATTACTCCGGCCGCATTAATCGGCTGACCATCAAGCAAAACAGTAAACCGCTTGCCGTCAAAACCTCTTAACTTAACTACATCCTGGGTATCCCCGGCCATTGCTCTCTGCTGCACATCTATTCCGGCCACATCACGCAAAAGGTCAGCTAAATTCGTAGCTTTCCCAGGCTTAACAATTTTGCTATTTACTTCAGTTATATTTAAATTATCATCCTTTTTAAGCACAGAATCCTCAACAATAATTTCATCTAAATTAAAATTTAAGATTTCTTCTGCACAAGCTGGAAAAGATAACAACCCCAACATAAGCAAAGTCAGACCAGCTTTTTTTAACATACATTATCTACCTCTTTTCTGATAAATTTTACTAATGAATAATTATTTTTCGGCGATATCAGCATGGCCAGCAGAAAAATAACTACTGAGGTAATCACTATTATCGCTCCGGCCGGTACATCAAGAATATACGCAGCCCATAATCCCAATAAGCAGCTTAATACACCAAATACCGCAGAAAAAATAAATAATTTTGACAAACGGTAAGTTAACTGATAAGCTGCCGCCGCAGGATTAATAATTAAAGAAAAAATCAGCATCCCTCCAATACTGGTAAAAAATGAGGTAATTACAAAGCCAATCAGCAGCAAAGTGAAATAATAAATAGCTTTAGCCGGAAGACCTAAAGCCAAAGCTATTCTGCGGTCAAAAATAATAGCCTGAATCTCCTTAAAGAATAAAACAATAAAGGCTGCCGCTATCAAAAAGGTCAATACCATAAAACTCAAATCAGTATTAGTAACAGTCAGAATACTGCCCCATAAAAGATCTAAAGCCTCACTCTTAGAGCTGTCCAGCATATTCAAAAAAAGAAATGACAGACCAAGCATCAGTGAAAAAATAATAGCCAGCGAGGTATCAGCCTGAAACCTAGCTTTATCAGCTAAAGGACCAATAACTCCCGCTGCCAGTAAGCAGAAAATAAAAGCCGTTAAAGTACTGGGAAAAGAAAATATCAACGCTAAAATGGCTCCTGCTAAGGCCGCATGAGACATACATGTACCAATAAACGAAAGATTCAGAGTGATTACTAAAACACCTATTACCCCACAGGTCGCTCCGCCTAAAAGCGAAGCCCAAATAGCATTATGTATAAAATCATACTGTAAAATTTCCATCGCTAATTCCTTCCATATATAGCAGCCATTCTGCTGCCGTCATTAACAACTTTAACTGGCAAAGCATATAAATCTGACAATATATCTTCCTGAAAGAGATCCTCAGTCAGCCCCTGCCTTAAAACCCGACCATGCTTTAACAGCACTGTCTTGTCACACCAGCAGGGCAGCTGATTGATTTCATGAGTAACCAAAAGAGTCGTCAAATTATACTGCTGATGAATTTTATGAATCAGATCTATAATCTCCTGACCGGCACACCAATCAAGACTGGCTGTTGGCTCGTCCAGCAAAAGAACTTCAGGGTCCTGCATTAAAGCACGGGCAATAGCCATTTTTTGCATCTCCCCGCCGGAAAGATGACCAACAGGTTTATCTGCTAAAGATAAAATACCTACTTGAGCCATCAAGTCATAAGCCAAATCCTTCTGAGCTTTCTTCGGCAAATGCATAATGCCAAGCTGACCAAAGCAGCCCATCAGGACAACCTCCTTAACTAAAAGCGGTATCCTTTTATTTACCACTACAGACTGAGGCACATAGCCTATCTTTTTCACCAGTTTACGGCGATTGCTTAAAGCTAAAACTTGATTATTCAAACGTATTTCTCCTGAATCACGCCATAAGAATCCATTAATCAAGGTTAATAAGCTGCTTTTGCCTGCTCCGTTAGGTCCAATTAATCCAATAAACTCCCCTGCCTTAAAGGTAAGATTTATATCATACAAAACCTGATGCTGTTCATAGCTGGCTGATACACATTCCAAATGAATATCCCAACCCATCTTCCTGCCTCCTTAACGATAGTATTTTAAAATCAAAGCAGAGTTTTTCTCTAATGTTTTCAGATAAGTTTCACAGCCCTTCATCCCACCAGGAAAGTTAGACAGAGTAATATGAGGCACCCGCAGTTCATTGGCTATTGCCCGTCCTGCCTGCGGCCCATTCTGCAAATTGTCAATGACCATATGCACTTTAGCCGCTTTGCCCTGCTGCACCAGCTTCATTGTATACTGCGGTGAAAATTTCTGTGACCCGTCATAAACTACAGCCGGATTTAAGCCCAGCCACATGAGCAATGGCTTCTGCTGCTGACTTACCATGACCGTTTTGCCGCGTAAATTTTTAGTTTTATTTTGGATCTTTTTCTCTTCCTTTTCTATCCTGCTGATATAATTTTCAGCATTTTTTAAATAAAAGCTTTTATTGGCATTATCAAGCGCAGCTAATTTCTGAGCTATTTCTCGCGTAGCAGATTTTTGTTTTGGCGGCACCATCCAATTGCCCGAAACAGCAATTTTATATAAATCTGTTTTGCTTTTAGCCGTAATTTTGCTCATTTTATTGAGAAACGGCTCCCACCCATGATAAAAAACTGCATCAGCCTTAACCAAGGACTGCACATTTTTAATAGTCAGATCAAAATGACCGGGACATGAGGCCGGAGGTATAATCGTAGTCACCTGCACTTTATCCCGGCCTACTTCTTTAACTATTCCTGCCATCAAAGTAGTTGTCGCTGTAATCTGTAGCTTTGAAGCAGAAGCCCAAAGAGTTTGCGGATAAGAAAAAAACAGAAAAATAATACTGCTGATAACCAACCATTTTTTCATTTTGCCAATTCCGTAACCAAGAAAATTTCTTTTCCCTCTGTTCCCATTATTTTTTCAGTTATCTCTG
>JBJDXG010000166.1:0-16288 GCA_051866555.1 bacterium
AGTCAAAGTCAGCTTATAAAAAGGCAGACCGCTAAAGAGAATCATCCCCATTATCTCTGCAAAGCTGCTGTCCTTAATTACTGAATCGAGGCCAGCAATAATAGCTATGGAAACTACCGCAGCGACCATGTTGTCAGAAGAAAATACCTCCTCCTGTTCTTTAATGATCGCTAAAGAATACGGCCAGAGAAAAAAGCTCAGATAAAGAAAAATTTTCGGCATTTTAGGGGCATATAACAGCTTGATAAAGGTAACCGCTATAAAAACAACCAAAATTATAGAGCTCATGCCAACCAGCCCTTTAAGCAAACGACTGCAAAACTGCATCTCTCCACCTCCATACCATTATTTTCCATATAAAGGTGGAAAATCCTGCTTCTAGGACTGCTTTTTGTCTAAAATTTGTTTTAAAAGATAAGCAGTCAGTTCCTCTTCGTTATCAATCTTTTTATCTACTGTAATATCCCTTACCAGAGCCAGCACCGAACGGAATACCGCATCGGTATTTAAAACCAGCTTTCGCCCGCTTATAGCACTAAGCGTCTTTTGCAGCCAATATACATCATCCTCATACAGACTGACCTTTTTGGTGACCATGATTCTTCTTTTAGCCGGCAGCTTATAATCGTTTTTGACGTCATTATCCTCCCCGGTTTTTTTCCTGCTTACAGCTTTAAGCACTGTAGTTTCCGGTTCTGCAACAGATCTTTTGGCCTCTTCTCTGGCTATCAGCCATTGCTCTCTGGCCATCCTGACTACTCCCGGCTCATATTTTCCCTGCTGACTGCTGACCACCCGGCTGAACCAGCGGATCGACTCCTTGTAATTGCCGGTAACACGATACAGCTCACCTATCAAATAGTTTAACATCAGCTCTGTCATTTTGCCCAGCGGCAGAGGCTCATGGTCATAAGCCTGCAAATAATATTCCAGAGCTTTAGACAAACGTTTATTTTCTTTGACCGGACTATCGCTTTTACGGTAAAGCCAGGCTAATTTCATATTTAAGGCCGCCAGAGCGCTGCTTTTCTGCCGACTCACCTCGGCCAGCTTGATAGCCCAAAGATGCAGCATGATTGCCTGAGCCACCGTTCTTTCCCCGGTAAAATTGAATTTTACATTCTTATCCTGCAAAAAATCGTACAGGATATTTTTAGTTTTCTCCGGCAAGCCGGAAAGAAAATCTCCCTCCGGCCCTACATAGCCGCACTCAGAGCAAATCCAGGCATTATACAGATATGGGTCAAGTCCGGAATAATATACACAAAAGTCCGGCTCACGCCTTTGCACCATTAAACGTGATGACCTGGCCCTGAGCACCCGGCACTTATGGTCACAGACCGGACAGTTAATCTCGTATTCAAATAAAACATCATTATCCAAAAAAACACCTTCTTCATCAACAGCTTCAAATCTGGCTTTAATAATTATTTCTGCATTTTTACCCGTCTTTCCTTCGCTCATAAAAAAACAGCCTGCTTTTTACAGGCTGTTTGGCTTTATTTTATTCAAATTTAATTTCCTTCAGCTTATCTTTAAACAAGTCGCCAATAGTTACTCCTGAACCTTCAGGCTCTTTATATTCAACAGCTTCAGCTTTAACCGGCTCAACCTTTTCCTTAGCCTGCTTAATGCTTAACGCCAGGCGCTTGCTGTCTTTTTTAATTTCCAGTATTTTCACCTTTACTTCATCGCCAACATTCAAAGCACTGGCCGGAGTAGCAATTCTTTCTTCAGAAATTTGAGAAATATGTACTAATCCGTCAAGTCCTGGCTCCAATTCAACAAAAGCACCGAAATCAGTTAAACGAACTACCTTACCGTCTACGATTTCACCGGCATTGTATTTGGCAATTTTCTCAAACCAAGGGTCTTTAGCTTCATCCTTCAAGCTCAGAGATATCTTTCCGGCAGCGGCATCACATTTCAGAACAGTTACTGTTACCTCATCGCCAATGCTGACAACGTCACCAGGCTGAGCAACCTTTTCCCAAGCCATGTCAGATACATGAACCAGACCATCAGCTGCTCCCAAATCAACAAAAGCACCAAAGCTCGCCAAGCGTACTACCTTACCCTGCAGCTTTTCTCCTGCCTTTAAAGTAGAAATAAACTCAGCTTTTTTCTTTTCAGCTTCAGCCTTGGCAATTTCTTTATGGGAAACTACTAATTTTCTTTTTTCTTTATCTAATTCAATAATCTTTACCGGCAAAGTCTGATCTACAAAACAGCTTAAATCCTCAACATAGGTTAAGGAAAGCTGAGACGCAGGAATAAATGCTCTGATACCTTCCAGCTTGCCTATAACTCCGCCTTTTACCACTTGCTGAACAGTTAAATCGATAGTAGCAGCTTCATCCATTTTTTGCTGTAAAAGCTCCCATCCCTGTTCGTTTTCCGGTGTAGCCTCCTGCATTGATTTTTCTTCTTGATTTTCCATGTGGTTCAACTCCTTTTTCTTCACTAACATTTATTATAACAAATTAATACCAGTCTGGGAAGTTTATTATTAACTCTATTATCATTATTTACAAAAAAGTTTAGCGCTAAACCTTATTATCATTTATTAACAGCAAATTATGCTCCTCATTTAACTGAATCAGAGTACCGCTGTTCACCGGCTGCTTCTTCGTTTCCTTAGCGGCTGTCAGCTTAAAGAAAAAAGACATACCTAAAACAATAATTAAAATAATAGCCAATAAACGAAAAAACATCCGCAGTTTTTTCTTAATACCAATCAAGGAAACCACGATCATTCGGCTGCCTGTTTTAATTTCATTCATCTTTACGCCCTCCCATTTAGTAATAATACGTATGCATTAAAGCAAAGGATTAGAACTCATAAGAGAAACAAATGCTTTAAATTAAATAAAGCTTGTCTTGCTTAAAAAAACCGTACCGGCTGAAAAATGACTGATCAGCTTCATCAGGGCCGGAGTAACATAGACCTCGAAGCCGATAGACAGGATAAGCAGGCTGCACAATAAGAGCATAAAGAAGGAATAGCCCAAAAAGCAGGGCCAAATGCTGTGCTTCTTATGCTGTAATTTTTTCTTCAGCAGAAAAAAGCTGAACGACACAGCCGCAGCACTGGCAACAATATAGACCGGCACAGCTAAAAGATTATGCGGCAGAACTGCCAGAACCGCAAAAATAATTCCCTTCACAATCATCTGCTGGGTCAAGAAGCCTACGGTAAAGCCGATGATAAAGCCCTTGATCAGTAAAATCAAGAGAGCAAACGGCAAACCTATCACCGTAATTCCCATCAGCCAAATACAGAAAAACGATTTCATCTCCTGCAAAGCAACAGCCAAAAAAGACGGATTTTCTATATTATCCTGGGCTAAACAGGTCATAAACGAGCTTAGGCACTCTATCAGCTCTTTCTTTTGTCCCAGAGTCAGGGATTTAACAGCCACTGAACCGCTGACCACACCTAAAATAAAGACCAATATCACTCCTAAAAATATCAGACAATTTCTTTTCACATAATTACAGCCAACATCTTTTATTCTGCCCGCTAAGTACAAAATATGCTCACCTCTGATTATTTTTTTTGGTAATATTTATGCAAAATTCAGCCAATATATGTTATACTAAATAAATAAGTTTAATATATGTATTATATACTTTGTTTACGGAAGGTGATGGCATACATGGAACCCCACTTTAAAGGGCATTTCTGCTCTCTTAAATTAAATAAGTATAAGCCTATAGTTTATTCTTCCTGCGTCTGGCTTTTAATCATGGTTTTAATCAATGACTTTATTCCTAATCTATCCCAAAATCATTTGAGCATAGTTCATTTTGCAATAGAAATTTTTTATGCTTTCATTGCTTTTGCCTGTTTTGCAACCTTTTGGGCCGCTGAAAGATATCACTCCACGAACAACACCCTGGCCAATTTTTTCCTGCTGCTTTTAACCATTTTTTTAGTTTTTCATTCTTACTATGCCATTAAGCTTAATGCCAATTATTTATCTTTTGATAAATCAAGGGACTTTTTGCTTTTAAGTCAATTAGTCCAGCTGCTGTTAATTATCTCTGTTACCTTTAGAATGCCGAAATTAAAAATATCACGTTATCTTTTATTAACCATAACTATAGCCACAGCAGCTTTAACTATTTTTCTAATAGACAGAGACATTGTCTCATTTAATCAGCTCCATAATAATTTCATCAATTTTCTTAATCTTATTCTTTCTTTATTTTGTTTAACTCATTTAATTATCCAAGAAAGAGCGAATTTTTTACTGCATTATTATATCGTATCAGCTGTAATCTTTAATATTTTTTCTGTGATTTTATTTATAATCGACAATAAGTTTTTTAACAATACTATTTCACGCTTTCTGGAATGTCTGTGTATGTTTTATATCTTTAAGGCTATTTTTCAGCATTACATAATTCAGCCTTACGAAAATCTGCGCAAGCAAAAAAACAGAATAATTTCCATAACCAATCATCTGCCGCTGGGCTTAATAACCTACGATAATGCCAATAAAGAAATCATCTTCTGCAACACAGAGGCCCAAAAAACATTGGCAGCTTTAGAGAAATCACTGAACAATAATTTTTCTTTAGCACAGCAGACAGTCAGAGTATTTGACCAGGAAAATAAGCCGGTAAACCTGAAACTCTCTGTCTATCCTATAGAGGATAAGCAGTCTCTGATCTTATCGTGTGATACCAAGCAGGAAGAATTGCTCGCCAGTTTACAATTGCAGACGGCTACTATCTTAAATTCCCTGACAACACCGGTACTGATTCTCAACCAGGATAAAATTCTCATCTCCTATAATAAAGCCTTTATTGATTTAATCGGCTATACAGAAAAGGAAATTGCCAACTGCACTGTTAAACAGATGAAGAAGCTGCTGAAATTTAAGAAAAATGATAAAAAGAAAAATAATATGTACGAATTTACTATACTGACAGCTGCCGGTGAAAAAAGAGATCTTACTCTGCGTTTTTCGCCTTTTCATGATCCCAGTCAGAGATTCAACGGCAACATTATCTTTGCTCTGGATATAACAGAAAATAAAGAGGAACAGGAAAAGCTTTCTCAGCAGGAGAAATTAGCTGCACTGGGCAAAATGGCTGCCGGAATAGTTCATGAAATAAAAAATCCTTTAACCACTATGAAAGGCTTCTGCCAGATGATTACCTTAAATTCCCGCAACGAAAAGGTGCTGAAATATGCCGGAATAATTGAGAGTGAGATCGGAGATTTAAACAGAGTAATCAGTGAATTTCTTAGCTTTGCCAAACCCAAGACTCCTGTATTAGAAAAGATCAATCTCAATCAGCTGTTGAAATCTATGGAATTGCTGATGGAAGGCAACTGCTTTATGAAAAATATCGAGCTAAAATTTATCCTTAATGAGTTCAGACAGAATATCTCTGCTGACGAGGCTCAGCTAAAGCAGGTACTGCTGAACATAATGGAAAATGCCATCGATGCAGTATGTATCAGGGAAGAGCCTTTGATTGTCATTGAAACAGGCTTAACCAATAAGGATAAGGAATGCTATGTTTCCATAACCGACAATGGAGAAGGCATGTCAGAAGAGAGAAGGCAGAATATCGGCACTCCTTTTTTCACCACTAAGGATAAGGGAACCGGTCTTGGACTGAGTATCTGTTTTCAAATTATAAAAGAGCATAAAGGAAAAATTAAGATTAAGAGCGAATTAAATAAAGGAACTACGTTCACTTTAATATTTCCAATAGAGGAGGATTAATTTATGTTAAAAAAATCAATTCTTATTTTAACCGGTCTTTTAGTATTCTTGGTTTGTGCTCTGCCGGCCGCAGCCAGTCAGGAAAGATTGATTTCCACCACCGGAGAGGCGACCTGCAAAATCAAGCCTGATCTGGCTAAAATACTTCTGGTAATTGAATGTGAAAAGAAGGACGTTGCTGAAGTGCAGAAAGAAAACAACCGCATAATGAACAGCTTTAATCAGGCTATGCTGCATAATGGAGTTAAAAAATCTGATATTCAAACTGTCAGCTTTCAAATAACCCCGGTGCAAAAATACGAAAAAAATTCTGATAAAAGAAAAATTATCGCTTACAGGTCCACTCAACAGATTTTACTCACTACCAATCAGTTGGACAAGCTAGGGCTTTTGACAGCTCAGGCTTTAAACTCCGGCATAACCAGAGTGCAAAAAATTTCTTATGATTTAGCCAACCCGAATTCAGCTGCTGAAAAAGCAGTTGCTTTGGCTGTAAATAATGCCAGACAAAAAGCCGTGAGCATAGCTAAGGCTGCCGGTCTTACCATTAAAGGCATAAACCGGATTCAGGAAAGCAACAGCTATATCAACCGGCCCAATGATTTCTTTGTGCGTGCATTGTCCTCCAGCGCCAAAGCTGAAGCAAATGAGGACTACTCGGAACCACTGGAAATAGCCAATCCGGATTTAATAGAAGTTCAGTCCAGAGTCCAAATTGATTTTATCTTTTAAAAGCCAAAAGCTGATAGAGTTATTCTATCAGCTTTTAATTATTATCTATCTGTCTTTTGAGGTACGAGCCTACTACATGAGAAAAATTGGCAATATTGCGGATATAAACAAAATCACGGCCAAAAATCCTTCTTTCCGCCTGTAAGTCCTTTTCCTCTCCGGCAAAAACCCCCAAAACGGCAATATCCTGCTCTCTTAACTTTCTGATTTCCAGAGCAGTATCCCTGATGCCGTATTCTCCGGTATAGGGAATCGAGGACTTGCCTCCCGGCCGGTTAATAATAATATCATGCGGCTTGCCGTCACTTAAAACTATCAAAATTTTATTCTCCTCGCTCCTCTTCGCTAAAGCAAAGGCTGCCGCTCTTACCGCTAAACCGTCACGGTTATTGGCTGAGGTCATGTATTGAAAAATATTTTTATTCTTCTCCCGGCTGTCATCATATTCCCGAAAGCGGTGCAAAATGACGTAATCCCAGAAGGTACAAAAGCTCATTACCCGGTGCGGCAAGCCAATGTTGCTTAAGGATTCACTGATAATATAGGCCTGGAGGGCAATCTTGCCCTGACGCACTCTCTGCGAGGCGCTGGCATCAATTAAAATATCAATTACAAAATCACTGTTCTGGGCTTTAATTTGCTTGGTAAACAGCTTAAGGTCGCTTACCCTGCCTGCCTTCCACAGTAAAGCCGGATTGATATTTCCCCTATCGGAACGGACAAATTCCGGCTCATTGCGCTTTAAAAGCGAATAACGCAGAGTATTAGTCAAGAGGTCAATATTTTTTCTGACCAGGTTATAGTTATGAGTGTAAGCAGTTTTATTTTCCTCTGCCTGCTTCCAGGCATAAACGTACTGATAATTTTCCCTTACCGGGTTTTGCAGTATGCCTTCAGTAAAATAAAGCTGACAATCACGATGATTGCCGCGGCACAGGATACGCTGCAGCTTTTTCTGCTCCTCAGGCGGCAAATAGGAACGCCCGTAATTCAGCTCAATATAGGAGGCCATCTTTTTCGCCGCTTCCTCATCAATCAAAAGTCTTGCGCTGTTCTGCTTCTTAGCTTTTTCTTCCTTTTGAGAGCCATCATTCATAGACAGAGAGGTCATATTGTGGCTGATATCCTCTAAGCACTCGGACAGATCATCAATATCCTCCCAGTAATCAGACCAGTCCATCTCTGCCAGCTCTTCCACCGTCACCGCTAAAACCTTTTCCAGTGTTCCGTACCTGGTTTGAAACGTATCATCGATTATATTATAAAGATAATCGATAACCCGAATAAGCTCCTGAGTATCATCAGCCGTTTCCAGGCTTCTTATGGTTTCCACAAAATGATTGACCTCAGGATCACTGCTTTTCCCCTGCCGCAAAAGAGCAAGCTTGACCTGACCTAAAAAGGAGCGGCTTAGCTCGGCAAAATCATATTCCACTATGTCATCATATGCCTTCTGCCTGATAGCGTCTATCCCGCTTCTTTCGGCAATTATTTTTTTATAAACCGCAGCCTCAACACAAAACTGAACCAGGGCCATCAATTCCTTTTCCTCGCCGGAGCAGTAAAGCTTTTTTAAAATATAAAGCGAAAGAGCCTCCCGGTCAAAATATTTAACCAGGGCCCCCTGCTTAACAGCTTCGTAGAGAGCTATATATTTAGATTTTAAAAACAGCTCGACATCAATCTGCGGCTGGAAGGTATAATCTCCGCTGACCGTCCAAACGAGATTTTTAATGCGGTTTTCCAATTCCAGCCTTCGGGCATCATATTTATCCTGCTCCTCAGAATACATCTTGGCTGCTCCAGACTTCAGGAATACGAGTTAAAATAACATCATCCACGATTTCTCTTTCAAAGATATCAAAGGTCTTATTGCTGATACCCATCTTAACAGCTAAAATCGGCTTTAAACCGGAACGCATAGTCTTAAGAGCACCGATCATCCCCCTTAAATCAAGGGATTTAGTGGATATTTCCCCATTCTCCGCCTTCTTCTGCAAATCCATAAACAGACCGGCAAACTGCTCCAAAGCATTCTTTCTCGCCTGAGGAAAGATCCTCGTCAAAAGAGTAAGCAAAATCTCCTCTTCCAGCTGCGGCATATCAATGACCAAAAAGCGGGACACCAGAGCTTCATTCAGCTCACGCGTGCCGGCATAGCCATAATTCATCGTCCCGATAAAACGGGTAGCTTCATGCAGAGATATCCTTTCATAGCCGGGAATATCTATAATCCGCCTGTGGTCTAAGGTAGCATGCAGCACAGATACTGCATCATTTTTAGCCATATTGATCTCATCCAAAACAGCAAAGCCACCGTCTAAAGCACATTCACAAACCGGCCCCCGGCGGAGCTGCACCTCATTATCCCTGAAGGTATCAGTTCCAATCAGAGAAGAGCTGTCCGTATTGACGTTAAACGAAATATTATAGGCCGGGCGGTTAAATATATAAGCCAAGGTCTCTGCCAGAACATTTTTGCCGGTAGCCTTAGGGCCACTGAGCAAAATATTCTCTCCCTGCAAAATAGCCGCTATGGCCATTTCCAGAATATCACGCCCATAAAAGAAGATCTCCGGCTTAACAGTTCTGGCAATATTTTTTCCTTCAGCTTCATATTTGGCGCAAAACTCCCTTACCGCTTCAATCAAGCTCTCATTTACCCCTTGTTCAGATAAAAAGTCCAGATTATGCAATATATTGATTCCTTTCTCCAATTAGATTTTAAATTTGTTTATCAAAGCATCAATCTCTTCAGCTATTTCCTTCTGCCGACAAGCACTATTTCCTACATCCTTTAAGACATTCATAGCATTTTTATTATTTTCTCTTATTAATCCCGCACTTTCAGAAGAGCTTTCCGTTTCCTTCGCCGTTTCCTGGATAGCCGAAGCAATTTCCCCCATAGTCGCTGTCAGCTCCTCCAGCATGGAGGCTAATTCACAGGACATATTGCTGATAAAATCAGAATCGTTATAATATTGTCCGGAAACATCCTTAATGGCTTTTATCTGCTGGTCTATGCCTTCCTTTATAAACTGCAGAATCTCTTCATTAGTATCAGAAAGATTATCAAAGGCTTTTTTTACTTTTTCAATCGTCATGTGTATATTGGAAACAGCCTTAGCCGACTGTTCTGCCAGCTGTCTTATCTCATCCGCTACAACGGCAAAGCCTCTGCCGTTCTGACCTGCTCTGGCCGCTTCAATCGAAGCATTCAAAGCCAAAAGATTAGTCTGGTCGGCAATATCAGAAATAGTATCTGCCATTACCTTTATTTCATTCACTATCTTGCCTTCTTCAATAGCTTTAATAGATTTTTGCTTCCTGTCCTCATAAACCTCAATAGTTAATTTTTCATACTCATCTCCCTGGCCTTTCAGCTTTTCCGCTCTTTCCTTGGCCTTGATGGAATTATTGCTGCCGGCACTCGCTATGTCAGCTAAATTCTTAACATTATCATCGATTTCCATGGAAGATGCACTGATTTCCTCAAAGGTAGCACTGGTCGTCTGAATCTCACTGGTTATAACATCAATGGAACCAGTTATTTCCTCAGACTGGGCAGTTAAATGCTCTACCGTATTGTTCAGCTCATCGCTGGCAGATACGATAGCCCGAGATTTATCAGTCATATCAAGGATAAACTTTTTAAATTCATTCCTCATGTTGTTAAAATCATTAGAAAGCTGTCCTATTTCATCCTTATACTTAAGTAAGTTATCAAAATTTTCTTCATCTGTCAAATCCAAATTACCGGCCTTTTTCATTATCTGAGAAATTCTTATTATCGGTTTGGCTATTAAATTGCCTAAATAATAAGCTACCGCTACAGAAAGACAAATGCCGATTATTATATAAAGGATTAAAGTTCTCGTCAGATTATTAGCCTGAGCAAAGACTTCCTTGACCGGAGCCGTTAAAGCCATCTGCCAGCCATTGGAAAGCTTATGGTCTACCAGGGTCTTCTTTTGCCCATTATATTTGTATGAATGCTGTTCATCCTCTGCCGCTGCCATTTCCTCCGGCAGAGATTTTAAAGCTCCATTTCCCAGTTCAGCTAAATTTTCATAATTTTTTACTGTCGGATGATAGATTATGTCATAATCCTTATTCATTAAAAAGGCATAACCGGAATCGTAAATCTTGCCCCTCTCAACAACTGATTTTATCGTATCAAAATTTATGTCCATTCCTATTATGCCGATAGTTTTTCCTTCCTTAAACAGAGGAATTATATAAGAAACCATATAAACATTAATGTTAGAGTTCATATAAGGGCCAAGCCACATCGCCTTTCTCGCCTTTACGGGAATATAGTACCAGCCCACATGTTCTGCATCATCAGGGTCAAATTTAGTGAAATCAGTCGGAACAAGCTTCTTGAATTTTTCATTCGCCTGGTTTTTGGAATAGAATATCCCGCTTGTCGGCGGAGTATGCTGCGGATTAAAACGCACATAAACGCTCATAGCACCTTTAGTATTATTAGCTACCTGTAAAAGATCGTGGTCTATTTTTTTCGTATAATTTTCTACATATTCAGGATCGGAAAAGAATTTGTCAACATCATTAAGATTGCTTAAAGCCACTTCGCTCAAAAGATTTACTGACTGCTCTAGTTGGGATATGGTAGCATTAAGTTCATTAGCAGTGTTAGTGCATACAAGGTTCAGTTTTTCTCTGGAATTTTGCTCTGCTACACTCTTAGAGTGTAAAATACTGGTTAAACCAAGCATAAGAGTAACGATCAGCGAACAACAAACTATAGCCAAAACTATTTTCACCTTTAAACTCTTCATAATCTACTTCCCCCTTACTTCAATTAATAAAAAATTTGTTTGAATTTGTTGAATATTCTTATTTATTTTATTTCTACCTATAATATAAATAACCTTCTTTTCTTATAAATATTTATAATATCTTTTATATAAATATAAAAAGAGCTTACTGTTTTAATACCAGTAAGCCCTTTTAGCAATATTTTCAGCAAAATAAATTTTCATTAATTGAGAACAGTTTTTTTATCCTTCTTTTCCATTATGCTTTGCAGCTTATCCATAAACTCCGGAGCCTTTTCAATTAAACTGCCCAATAATACCTTATCATCTACAGGAAGCAGTTTGACATCTCCATTACCTACTACCAGAAAAGCCACCGGCTGCAAAGAAACGCCGGCTCCGGTCCCTCCGCTAAAGGGACGCGGTTTTTCTTCTTTATTATCTTTACTGCCCGCCATCTGCAGCAAATCAAAATCCCCGCCTCCGGTAGCAAAGCCAAACATAATGCGGGAAATCGGAATGATTACCGTTCCATCAGCCGTTTCCACCGAATCGCCCACAATAATATTCACATCAACCATGGTCCTGATATTTTCCATCGTAGTCTTCATCATTTCCTCAATAGGATGAGCCGCCATATTATCCCCTCCGGTGTAAAAAATTTTTTGCTCTGTTCATAAGCTTAAGATAAAGCCGAGATGTAACAATATCTATAAGATGACCAAAAGGAAGATAAAATATGCAGTCCAGCTTTAAGGAAAAGGTCTTTTTCTGAAAATCAGGATGCAGAATAAGCTGCGGATTGCTGCCCCAGGAACCAAGGAAAGGCAGAAGCCGGCTAAGCATTACAGAAACAAGACTCCACAAGAGACCGTTTAAAATTCCGGTATAAGCCGGATTGCCGGTCCCAAAGCTTAAATTGAACTCAAATTTTTCCCAATATGTATCCTTTAATAGTTCAGCCTTTTGGGATAACAACGAAGCAAGCTCCTCAAGGCTCTGATAAAAAAGCCATAAATCATCCAGACTGCCGACTTCCGCAGCCGTCAGCTTAGTCTCACTGCGCTTAATTTTCTGATTTAAAAAGCTTTGATATTCTTTGAGGGGCAGTATTTTTTTATAGCTAAAAAAATAAAACCGGAAAACCACCTTTAGATAATCATCCGGTCTATTTCTGTTTAACTGTAAAATAAATTTTAAAGGCAAAAAGGGCAGAAAGAGAACAGTGAACAATAATACAGCAATGAGCCACCAGAAAAAAAGCAATCCGATCACCTCTTTTTTTCTAGTATTGCCCTAAAGTGTCTTAAATCATTCGCCCTCAGGAAACGGCGGCAGATCGTTTAAACTGTCCAAGCCAAAATGCTCTAAAAAATATTTCGTCGTCCCGTAAATAATCGGCTTGCCAATAGTTTCCTTTCTGCCCACCTCGCAGATCAGATTTTTTTCCAGTAAGCTGAGCACTGCCTTTTCCGACCTTACTCCCCTTATCTGGTCAATTTCACTTCTCGTTATCGGCTGGCGGTAAGCAATGATAGCAAGACTCTCTAAAGCAGCTGAGGACAGCGTCAGACGCTTAACTGTCCGATTAAATTTCTCCAAATAAGGATAAATCTCCAAGGCTGTAACCATCTGATAAGCTCCGGCAATTTTTCTTATCCTAATGCCTCTTTTTTCCCGTTCATAATCATACTGCAATTGCAGTAACAGCTGCTCAGAATCTTCTTTATTTATACCTAGTACCTCAGACAGTTTTTCCGCACTCAAGGGCTTCGCCGAAATAAACAACAGCGCCTCAGCGGCCTGCATCATTCTTTTTTCTTCCATATCCAACCTGCTTTCATCAGCCAAATCGGAGTAAAATTTGCCTGCTGATAAATTTTTAATCTGTTCATTTTAACCAGTTCCAAAATAGCCAAAAAGGAAGTCAGAACCGCCAGCTTATCAAAATCAGCCGCAAAAAAGCTGTCAAACTCTATCGGCTCCGAAGCAGAATCCACTGCACTCATGATCTGCTCCATCCTCTCGGCTACCGTATACTGCTCTAAAACAACGGTTTTCGTTACCATTTTTTTTACCCTGCGCCGCCGCAGTATCCTCTCAAGCCTTCTCGTTAATTCAGCCAGCGGCACCTCGTCCAGAACCATCTCCAGAGTCGGCTCCTCAAAAGGAACGGCCCGGGAATAAACCTGCCCGGCAAGGTCTTCCCATTCAGATAAGACCACAGCCGCCTGCTTAAATTTCCGATATTCCACCAGCTTGCTCACCAGCTCCTGCTTTAGGCTCTGGGTTGTCTCCTTAGCCGTATCTGATTTTACCGGGTCAGGAAAGAGGAGAGACGCTTTAATTTCCAAAAGATGAACAGCTATCGCAATAAACTCACTTATATTTTCCAAATCAAGCTTTTCTAAGGTTTGTAAATAATTAATATATTCCTCGGTTATCTCAGCCAAAGGAATTTCATACATATCCAACTCATCTTTTTCGATTAAATGGAGCAGTAAATCCAACGGACCGCTGAACCTCTCCAAATTAACCTGATAAGTCATTTTACAGATTCATCGCCTTTTTTATAATCTGCAAATTGCGGGAAGCTTTTTCTCTGGCTTTCTCTGCTCCCTGCTGCAATATCGCATCAACCAGCTCCGGACTTTCCTCTAATTCTGCTCTTTTAGCTCTGATAGGAGCAATCAGCTTATCGAGTGACGCCGCTAATTTTTCCTTACAGTTCTTGCAGCCGACAGAGCCCGCCTTGCAGTCAGCACAAATGCTGTCCGCCTCATCAGCCGTAAATATCTTGTGATAGCTGTAAACAGAGCAGACATCAGGATTGCCCGGGTCTGATTTTTTAATCCGATTAGCATCTGTAACCATCAATTTCACTTTCTTTTCAATCTCTTCTAACGGAGCCGACATGGCAATAAAGTTGCCGTAGCTTTTGCTCATCTTGCGTCCGTCTATGCCCGGAAGAATGGCAAATTTAGTCAGCTGCGCCTTAGGCAGAATAAAGGTCTCCTTATACAAATGGTTAAAGCGTCTGGCTATTTCACGAGTCAATTCCAAATGCGGCAACTGGTCTTCCCCTACCGGCACATCGGTCGCCTGATATAATAAAATATCAGCCGCCATTAAAACCGGATAGCCTAAAAAGCCATAGGTAGCAATATCACGGGTACTTATCTGCTTCAGCTGTTCCTTATAGGTCGGACAGCGCTCCAGCCAGGATAAAGGAGTTACCATGGACAAAAGCAGATGAAGCTCAGCATGCTCCGGCACAGCAGACTGCCGGAAAATACAGCATTTTTCAGGGTCCAGGCCGGCACTCAGCCAGTCAATAGTCATTTCATGAATATTTTCCTGCAAGGATTCCGTAGTTTCATAATTAGTAGTTAAAGCGTGCAGATCCATTATCCCAAAATAGCATTGATAATCGTTCTGCATCTTCACCCAATTATATAAGGCTCCCAAATAATTTCCCAGATGCGGCCGGCTGGCTGTAGGTCTCATGCCGCTAAAAATTCTTCTTTCTTCAGTCATTACTAACACTCCCTGTCTAAATAATCGGTATTATCAATCTTATTAAATATAAAATACTGGACACAAAAGGTGACATGATCATCCAGATCACCCCGGTATAAGCTAAAAGAAGCAGTATCCAAAAGCCATACTGCTCTAAAAAGGTCAGATAGCTGCCGTATTTATAGACATAACGCGGCGGCAGCAGGGTCGTCAAAATCTTAGAGCCATCCAAAGGCGGAAAAGGAAAAAGATTAAATATCGCAAAATAAACATTATAAATAATCAGCATCTGCCCTAAAGGGATAAGCATAAAGCTAATAAACCCGGGCAAAGGAAAAATTAAAACCACACGCAGAAAAAGAGCAACTAAAAAAGCCAGAGCCACATTAGCCAAAGGCCCCGCCAAACTTACCCAAATCATCCCCTGCCGATAATTTCTGAAATTGCGGGGATTGATCGGCACCGGCTTCGCCCAGCCAAATCTAAAGACAATCAGCATTAAAGCCCCTATCCAATCCATATGCTTGAGCGGATTTAAGGTCAGGCGGCCGGATAATTTCGCTGTCCCGTCTCCAAAAAGCAAAGCCATCCTGGCATGGGCATATTCATGAACCGTAATGGCAGAAAACAAAGCAACTACCATAAATAATAATTGATTCAGCTGATTTATAAAATCATGAGACATCAGCTTACCCTCTCCTTTCAATAATTTTAGCACAAAGCAGGCTTTCAGCCAGATTAAGCTCCTCTTCCTTGCTGTTTATCTTTTTGTCCATTCTCGCCATCTTCACCGTTTCAAGAGTCCGGCCAAAGTCAGGACCCGGCTTAAAGCCCAAGGCAATCAGGTCCTTGCCGGTAATCTCAGTTTTAAACTGAGCCAGCTTATCGAGGTAATTGATCATCCGCTTATAACCGCAGAAGCTTTTAGCTTTAAATAAGAAGAAGATCAGGCTTAACCGATTATAGCCGTTTAAGGCCTGATAAAGCTCGCTGCTGCTCAGCTCTTCCTGAGCCAACACCTGCTGAACCGCCGGAAAATTATTGACCGTTTCCCAGATTATTGCCTGCTGACCTTCGGTAAAATGCAGGAAGCTGCAAATCTCGGCAATGTGCTTTTTATCCAGCTTATATATCATAAGCAGAGTATAAAAAACCAGTCTGTCTTTAGCCTCTATATCCAATATATAACGGCTTACTGCTCCCTTATTAAAAAACTGGTACGTTTCCCGGTCAAGGTGCAATTGCGGATGCAGGCTTTTTAACACCCCCAATTCATCAGCTCTTTTCATTATCTGACCGGCTTTGGTTTCACCCGCTATCAGCATGAATTCATGAGCCAGACGCTTAGAGCTTACCTGGCGCAGAACATCTATTTTTAACGCCTGCTTAATAAAAAATTCCGTTTCCTGCTCTAGGGTAAAGTTATACCTTTTTTCAAAGCGCAGAGCCCGCAGAATTCTGGTCGGGTCTTCAATAAAGCTCAAATTATACAGAACTCTTATCTTTTTT
>JBJDXG010000167.1:0-3680 GCA_051866555.1 bacterium
GCTTTTTTTATTTATTTTTTGGCTAAGCAAATGAAAAATCTGGAGCAGCTTATTCGGTTTCATAGGTAATTTATCAATCACTTCATTATTTAAAAATATTTCCTGACTGTTGACTAAGGTTTTATTAATATTATTTATCGCTTTATATGAGCCATCCGACTGCAGCATCCGGGCTTTAACGTTGTCGGAAAGCATTATCCTTAAAAACCGCATTATCTGTTCCTGTATCCTGTCATCTAAAACCGGGCAGGCCAGCTCAACTCTCCTTTCCGTACTTCTGGTCATCAAATCAGCAGAAGATATGTACATCCTCTGTTCATCTCCTGAACCGAAGCAGTAGATACGCGAATGCTCTAAGAAGCGCCCTACTATACTGCGTACTGTAACTCGCTCAGTCTTACCCTGAATGCCAGGCAAAAGGCAGCAGATTCCCCGTACTATCAGCTGAATGCTCACTCCGGCCTGTGAAGCCTCTGCCAGCTTGTCAATTAAATTTCTGTCGGTTAAGGAATTGATTTTAATGATAATCCTGCCCAGACTTCCTTTAGCCGTCTCCTGGTCTATGAGTTTAAATAACTGTGATTTTAAAGAGCCGGGAGCAACCAGAAGATTTTCATAATGGCCGTCTAAATTAGCAATAAGCATATTCTTAAAAAAGCTGACTGCGTCTAAGCCGATAGACTGATTAGCGGTAATCAGAGATAGATCGGTGTAAAGCTTGGCTGTTTTCTCATTATAATTACCGGTTCCAATTTGAGTTATATACTGAATCTGCCGATTATCCTTTCTGGTTATCAGGCAGATTTTAGAATGAACCTTAAAGCCTTCAAAGCCGTAAATGACCTGACAGCCAGCTTCCTCCAGGCTCTTAGCCCAGACAATATTATTTTCCTCATCAAAACGGGCCTTCAGCTCAACTAAAGCTGTTACCTGCTTGCCCATTTCTGCCGCCGCAATCAAATAGTTGATCAGCTTAGGATTATGGCTGGACAGACGATAGATAGTAATTTTAATGGAAATAACCTTAGGGTCATAAGCCGCTTCTTTAATTAAGCGCAGAAAGGTATTAAATGAATCATAAGGATAAAACAGCAGCATATCCTGTTTCAGCACATGACTCAGCACACTTTCCCCCTGAAGCTTTTCGGCAGACTGAAAAGGCGGATAATACAATGAACGCTTGAGCGATAAGCTCATTTTCTCCTCTAAGGAAAATACATATTTTAAATTAAGAGGCGTTTTGCCCCGAAATACCTGTTCCTTCTTGAGATTAAGCTTTTTCAAAAGAAAATCCATAAATTCGTTGCTGATATTTTTCTGCAGCTCCAGTCTGACCGGAGCTAAACGCGACCTTTTCTTTAAAATCCTCTGCATATGGTCTAAGTAATCCTTCTCCATATCCAAAAGCTCATCTTCCGGATTTATGTCGGCATTTCTCGTTACCCGCAGCACAGTTTTCTCCTCAATTGTATAATCAGTAAAAATCTGATCGGCATATTCCAGAATAATCTTCTCAATTAAAATGTATCTCAGGCTGTTGCCCGGCAAAAAAACCGCTTCAGGCAGGGACAAAGGCACCGGAACGAGTCCAAAGGTCTTTTTCTTATTTATAGACAGGCTTACCGCAATGTAGAGCGCACAATTTACCAGATGCGGAAAAGGATGATGCGAATCAATGATCTGCGGAGATAAGAGCGGCATTATTTCCTGAACGAAATATTGCCTGATAAAATTATGCTCAGTTTCTTCCAGCTCCTTAACCGTCAGATTATACAGGTCATAAGTCCGCAATTCCTTTTCTACATTCAGAAAGATCTGGTCTTTCTCAGCATATAAGGGCCGTACCGCTTTAAAAACCTCACTTAACTGCTCAGCCGGAGTCAGCAGGCTCTTATTATCCCGATGATTATCCTTAAGCAAGGATAGATCATATAAGCTGCCAACCCGAATCATAAAAAATTCATCTAAATTGCTTAAAAAAATAGCAATAAATTTCAGTCTCTCACCCAAAGGCACAGTATTATCCAGGGCTTCAGCCAAAACACGCTCATTAAAAGCCAGCCAGGACAATTCCCGATTTTGCGTATAGCTAATATCTACACTCATTTTCCTTCACCTTCCTCAATATTTTGTGATAAAGATATCCTTCTCTGACTCCATAACTGCTGACCAGAATTTTCTCACTTTGAAAGTAGGAGCTGCATACATCCAAAGCAATAAGCCCCGGCAAAATAGTTCTGATTCGATCAGGAGCAACCTGCAGCAAAACATTCAAGGTAGATTTTTCATTTTTGTTCATCTTTTTTAATATTTTTTTCAAGTGACAGGTTAAGATCTCCTTATTATTGTCATCCAGCTCAAACAATTCATTATCCAGCTTATTAACCGAGCGTATAGTCCCGCCAATTCCGCAAATCACCGGATAAGCAGTTTTCTTAACCGGCCACTCTTCCTCCAGCAGCCGTCTGACATAATCCTTAATCTTCTGCACCTCTTCCGGCAAGGGCAAGAGATTGCTGACAAAGTGTTTATATAAAAACAAAGAACCAAAATCCAGACTCCTGGTAGAAACTATCTGCGCATCCTTATATTCAACAAATTCTGTACTGGCTCCGCCCATATCGATTAAAATACCTTCATCAATGGAAAGAGCATGAGCAGCGCCAACAAAATCTAAAACAGCTTCCTCCTCACCTGAGATAACATCAATTTTAAAACCGCTTATCTGCTCCAAATAACTGACAACCTCTTCAGTATTAATGATATTGCGCAGAGAAGCTGTGCCAAAAACATGAACATTTTTGATAGCAAAGTTATCCAAAATGCTTTTGAAATTGCACAGCACATTAGCCGCAATCCTTTGGCCTTTGGCCGTCAGCCTTTTATCCTCAATATGATTGGCTAAACTGGCCATATTCTTTTTATGCAGCAATAGCTGAATATCTTTCGTATTCTCTGCTTTATATATAGAAAGCCGAATAGTATTAGAGCCTATGTCAATCACACCATAAATCAAATAAAAACCCCCTTCCAGCTTAATTTCTATAATACCCGATTAAAAGTGAAATAATATTAAGCTCAGGTTAGCAGAATGTAAAATATTAATTAAGGCTGTTGGCAGATAAGTTCCAACAGCATAAACTATAAGCAAATGAATATGATTCTATCTAAAATATTTTTTCAGGAAAAAAAAGAAGATAATTTGAAGAGTTTAGAAGCAGCATTTAATTCAGAGTTTTTAACAGCTTAATTAAAATGCTGCGCTGCTCGGGAGTGATCACTGCCCAATGTTCCAATAATTGAGCCTGTTCCGGGGAAAGAGCTACCATATCATCTTCACTGAAAAACTGTGATAAGGTAATGCCAAAGGCTCGGCATAATATCTCCAGAGTCGGAATACTTGGAATGGTATTGCGATGATAGATATTGGCAATAGTTGAAGAAGCCAGACCTGATTCTTTTACTAATCTATATTCTGTCCATCCGCGTGATTCTGCTAATTGTTTGATTTTCTGAGTTACATTCATATCATCACCACCTTTGAGAGTTATTTTATATCTCAATGAAGTGTAAAAATAGTATTTTGTTGAGTTGTAAAAGCTCTCTCATTATGGTATACTGTTTTATTATCAACAGAATATTTAAAAATATAGCTTACATATATTTTAGGAGGAACCGCC
>JBJDXG010000168.1:0-3680 GCA_051866555.1 bacterium
GGTGATGTTTTCTATCTTCACTCTCTTTTATTGGAGCGTGCAGTAAAATTGAACGATGAACTGGGAGCAGGCTCTTTAACTGCTTTGCCGATTGTTGAAACTCAGGCGGGCGACGTATCTGCTTATATCCCGACAAATGTTATCTCTATTACTGACGGTCAAATTTTCTTGGAAAGCAATCTTTTCTATTCAGGCTTCCGTCCTGCTATTAATGCAGGTATTTCTGTATCCCGGGTTGGTGGGGATGCGCAAATCAAAGCTATGAAACAGGTTGCCGGACGTTTAAGACTTGACCTTGCACAATACAGAGAATTAGCTGCATTTGCTCAGTTCGGTTCCGATCTTGATAAATCAACTCAGGCTCTGTTGACCAGAGGGGAAAAAATCATGGAGCTGTTGAAACAGCCTCAATATATGCCTATGCCGGTTGAAGAGCAGGTAATTTCTATTTTTGCCGGAATTAATGGATTTATTGATGATTTGGATACAAAAAATGTAAAAGAATTTGAAAAACAATTATTGTCCTTTATTAAAGCTCAATATCCTGAAATTCCAAAAGAAATTATCAGTGCAGGCAAAATGAGTGATGAGCTGATTGAAAAACTCAAAGGAGCAATTGAGAAATTTAAAAATGAAGTTTTTAAAGCCTAGTTGTTCCAGTCCTAAAGAGAGGTGAAACGTGAGTGGCTAATTTAAGAGAGATTAAGCAGCGGGCAAAAAGTGTTACCAATACTCAGCAGATTACCAGAGCTATGAAAATGGTAGCTGCGGCTAAACTGCGCAAAGCTCAGGAAAGAGCACTTGCTGCTCGTCCGTTTGCCTTTAAATTAAAGGAAATGTTGACCAATGTTGCTGGTAACAGCGCTGAACTGGTTCATCCTCTTTTAGAAGTAAGAGAAGTAGAAAAAGTAGGGATAATTATTCTGACTTCTGATAAAGGGCTTGCAGGAGCCTATAACAGTAACGTTTTAAAGCATGCTAAGGAATTGATCGATCAGAATATGGATAAACAACTGGAATTTATTTTGATCGGCAAGAAGGCTGTTGATTATATGAATCGTCTGAAAAAGCAGTATGATGCTGAAATCAGCGGCCGGGCTGACAGCTTTAAAGTGATAAAATCTTTTATAGAGCTTCCTGATGCAGTTTCTTTTAATGAGGCAAAGGAAATTGCCGATTTGGCAATAAACCTTTATGAAAAATCTGATTTGGATACAGTTTATGTAGTCTATAATAAATTTGTTTCAGCAATGAGTCAGGTACCGACGACGGTTAAGCTTCTTCCTTTGGAAACAGATGAGCTAAAAGAAGAAGGGGGAAATAAGGTTCAGGATCAGTATATTTTTGAGCCTTCTCCGGAAGAAATACTTACTCAGCTTTTGCCTAAATATATAGAGATTATGATTTATCAGACTCTTCTGGAGTCCAGAGCGAGTGAACATGGAGCCAGAATGGTTGCAATGGGTTCGGCAACAGATAATGCGGGAGAAATTATTGACCGCTTGACGCTGCTGTACAACAGAGCAAGACAGGCAAATATTACGACGGAAATCTCTGAAATTGTTAGTGGTGCTGAAGCTCTTAAGGCATAGTGCAGAAAAGGGGGGTAGATTAATCGATGAATATAGGTAAGGTAGTCCAAATTATCGGTCCGGTAGTTGACGTTGAATTTGAACCGGAGAAACTACCAGAGATCAATAATGCGATTAACATTAAGATTAAGGATAAAGAAGGTCAGGAAAGAACCCTGGTAACAGAAGTAGCTTATCATTTGCGTGATAATGTTGTGCGTACTGTAGCTATGGAAAGTACTGATATGTTGGTAAGAGGAACTGCTGCTGAAGATACTGGAGCACCGATTAAGGTACCGGTAGGAAAAGGTACTCTGGGCAGAATATTTAATGTTCTGGGGCAGCCGGTTGATAATGCAGGCCCGGTTAAAGCGGCAGATTATCATCCAATCCATAAAGAAGCACCTGATTTGGAAGAACAGGATACGGCAGGTCAAATCCTGGAAACAGGAATCAAGGTCGTAGACCTTTTAGCACCTTATGCTAAGGGTGGTAAAATCGGTCTGTTCGGTGGTGCTGGTGTTGGTAAGACAGTTCTTATCATGGAATTGATCAGAAATATTGCTACCGAGCATGGTGGCTATTCTGTATTCTCCGGTGTAGGTGAACGTACCAGAGAAGGAAACAGCCTTTGGTTGGAAATGCAGGAATCAGGCGTTATCGATAAAACAGCTCTGGTTTACGGTCAGATGAATGAACCGCCTGGAGCACGTCTGAGAGTTGCTCTTACCGGTCTTACGATGGCGGAATATTTCCGTGATCAGGAAGGACAGGACGTACTTTTGTTTATTGATAACATTTTCCGTTTCACTCAGGCAGGTTCTGAAGTGTCCGCTTTGCTTGGACGTGTGCCTTCAGCCGTAGGTTATCAGCCTACTCTGGCTACTGAAATGGGTGCTTTGCAGGAACGTATTACTTCTACTAAAAAAGGATCAATTACTTCAGTACAGGCAGTATATGTACCGGCCGATGACTTAACTGACCCGGCTCCGGCAACAACCTTCGCCCATCTGGACGCAACTACTGTACTTTCCCGTTCCATTGCTGAGCTTGGTATTTATCCGGCGGTTGATGCTTTGGATTCTACTTCACGTATGCTTGATCCGCAAATCGTTGGTGAAGAGCATTATGAGGTTGCCCGTGCAGTACAAAGTACACTGCAAAGATATAAAGAATTGCAGGATATCATTGCTATTCTGGGTATGGAAGAATTAAGCGAAGAAGATAAGCTGGTTGTAACTCGTGCCAGAAAGATACAAAGATTCTTGTCTCAACCATTCTTCGTAGCTGAAGTATTTACCGGAACTCCTGGTAAATATGTGCCTTTGAAGGATACTATTCGCAGCTTTAAGGGCATAATCAACGGGGAATATGATCATATTCCTGAACCGGCTTTCTATATGGTAGGAAGCATTGAAGAAGTACTGGAAAAAGCGGAGAAGATGAAGGAGAGTGAATAATCATGTCTCAGGAAAATCCTCTTCTTTTAGATGTTGTAACACCTGAAGGTACTGCTTTCAGCGGCGAAATTTCCATGCTGGTCGCTCCCGGTTCAGAAGGTGAGCTGGGTATTTTAAAAGGCCATATTCCTTTGGTTGCTAAATTGAAAAGCGGCGTTCTGCGTGCTAAAATCAATGGCGCTGAAGAAAAGAAAATGGAGATTGCCGGCGGCTTTATGGAAGTAAAAGCTAATAAAATAATTGTTCTTACTGATTTGAAGGCTGACGGTACAGCCGCAGAATCATGGTTTTAAAGAGGAGATTTTTATCTCCTCTTTTTTTGTATATCTGTCTCTCTGGGCGAGAAAACTATTTTTGCAAATAAATTAAATTTATACTTGTATCTTGGCAGTGATACATGGTATCATATATTAGGTGAGTTTAGCTCTTTGAGGAGGAGTGTACAAAAATGAATAAAATCGTGGTAGTTGGCGGAGGAAAATTAGAAGGTTCAATTCGGGTTAATGGGGCCAAAAATACAGCTCTTCCTATTATTGCGGCTTCGCTTTTAGCTAAAGGTGATACAATTTTAGAGGATGTGCCCAGACTTACAGATGTGGATACTATTTGTGAGGTTTTAAGAAAACTGGGGGCTGTGGTAAAGCGTGAG
>JBJDXG010000169.1:0-3673 GCA_051866555.1 bacterium
AGCCGGATTAAAATTATATTTCAGAAAACCCAAAGCTCCGCCCATTAAAGCAAGTGACATGACAGCCGCTATAAACTGCCCCTTCATTAAGCCGACCAGACAGAGAGTCAGGGCTGTAATAGCCGAGGTTCCGGCAGCCAGACCGTCCAGACCATCGATTAAATTAACCGTATTAACTATCCCAACCACCCAGATAACCGTTAAAATACCGCTCAGCCAGGAATTGAGGAAAACCATTCCCTGAAAAGGAATAGTTAAATTGCTTATACGGACATCGAAATAGACGAGAACACAAGCCGCCAAAATCTGTCCTACCAGTTTAATCTTGGGTGACAGCTCAACCAGGTCATCAATCACACCCAGAACAGCAATTAAGGTAGCACCTAACAGCAGACCATAAATCTGAGCATCGATTGGCAAAACACAGATAATAGTGATTATAAAGCTCAGATAAATAGCCAGCCCCCCCAGACGGGGAATCGGTGTCTTATGCACCTTTCTGGCATTGGGCTGGTCAACTGCCCCTATTTTTATTGCCAGCTTTCTTACCAGCGGAGTTACAATACAGGATATAACCAAAGCAAGAAAAAATGCAACAAATACATAAAAAATCATTGTTCCACTCCTCCTTCCATCTTAACCTTTCCCATTCTAACATCATTAGCTATACTTAGTCAAGCTTACTTTATTTTAAATATCCTTTTTGGTTTAATTTGGCTATATGCTTTCCTCATTCAGCAAAAACTGCCTGCCGCACAATTTTTCCCTCGGCATCATAATATACTATATCACTGATCAGGGCATTGCGGATCATCCTGGCACACAGTTTGCACGGCTTAGCCAAAGCCAGGCTCCCATCAGCATAATCAAAGCCGGCAACATAAATGGTCGCTCCCTTCATCTTTACCGGATCCCCGCTGATTATAGCATTCTGCTCCGCATGAACAGCTTCACAGAGCTCATATCTTTCTCCGGACGGAACATTCATTTTCCGGCGGATGCACTCACCTGTATCAACACAGTTGGGCAGACCGCGGGCAGCTCCGTTAAATCCCGTACTGACAATTATTCTGTCCTTGACGATCAGCGCTCCGTACTGCCTTCTTAAACAGGTTGAACGGCGGGAAACGACCTGTGCTATCGCTAAAAAATATTCATCCCAATCTGGTCTTGATTTAACCTGCATGGTAAACCGCCCTTTCCCCGCCGATCAATTTAGGTCGGCTGTAGGCCATAGTCAGATGGGCATGTCCAATATTCTTGATCGCAGAACGCACCGGAACTGCCACCGGCTTTAAATGCATTCCAATAAAGGTATCCCCCAGATCCATCCCGTAATCAGCCTGAATATTTTCGACCACTACCGGCTGCTGAAACATCTGCATCGCTAAATGAGCTAGAGAACCGCCTGCCTTGACCTGCGGGTAAACCGTAACCTCGGTTAAATTTCTTTTGCGAGCCAAACTCTTTTCAACCACTAAAGCTCGGTTTAAATGCTCACAGCACTGTACAGCCAAAAACAGCTTGTTTTCCTCCGCCAGCTTAAGCAAAACCGGCAGAATAACCTCGGCCAAATGAGGCTGAGAAGCAGAACCAATCGAGCTTCCTGCTACCTCACTGGTACTGCAGCCCACAACTAAGATCTTTTCTTCTTCACATATCCCATGCTGCAAAAGCTCTTTTCCTGCCTGAAACAAATCAGCAGCAATCCTTTTTTCAAGCATTTTCTTCCACGACCTTGATCTTATCCAGTCTTTTTTGGTGTCTTCCGCCCTGATATTCAGTATTAAGCCAGGTCTTTACTATTTCAGCCGCCAAGCCCTTGCCTACTACTCTTTCACCCATAGTTAAAATGTTGCTGTCATTATGCTCTCTGGTAGCCTTTGCAGAAAAGAGATCATGACATAGGGCAGCTCTTATGCCTTTAATCTTATTAGCAGCAATGCACATCCCAATACCGGTGCCGCAGATTAAAATTCCGCGGTCAAAGGAGCCGTCAGCAACTCCTCTGGCTACCGGAAAAGCATAATCAGGATAGTCAACTGAAGCCTGGTCATGAGTGCCAAAATCCTGATACTCCAACTTAAGAGAGTCCAGTAGCTCCTTAATATATTCCTTTAACTCAAATCCGCCGTGATCACTGGCAATTGCTATCTTCACTTTTGTTTACCTCCTCTAATTTATCAGCAGCTTTGGCTAAAAATTTGTTTAATTCATCGCGGCAGCTGCAATATACATCTTCTGACTGCCCATAAGGGTCAACGATATCAAAATCCTCCATTTGGTTGCCGGCCCATTCCTTTAAGGTATAGACCTTATTTTTCATCTTCGGCATAATTTCCAGAATGACCTTTTTATGACCGGCTGTCATAGTCAGTACCAAATCAGCCCAAAGCAAAAGCTCAGCCGTTAATTGCTTAGCCCGGTGCGAATCAAGGTCAAGACCCAGCTCTGCAACTGCCAGAATGGCCTTAGGCGAAGCCTTCTCTCCCGGACTCGCCGCCAGACCGGCCGAATCTACCTCATAACCAGACAAATCCCTTTTAGCTAAAATATCCCGTAAAAGTACCTTAGCCATACTGCTCCGGCAAGTATTTCCCGTACAGACAAATAAAATATTTTTCATCATCTTACCTCCTTAGGTTATAAAATGCTCATAACTCCCAGCCCCAGCAAGATAATTCCTCCCAAAAGCTCAGCCCGTTTGCCGATAATAATCCCTATTTTGCTGCCTAACAAAAGGCCCGCAGCACTCATTAAAAAAGCGACTACGCCAAAGATAAAAACAGCAATAAAAGCTGCTCCCAGCGTACCCAGACTGAAGCCAATGCTCAAAGCATCAAGACTGACACTCAAAGCCAGCAGTAAAATTCCGCTTAAGGAAGTATAATTAAAACCTATTTCTTCCTCAGCCGAACCATAAAGATTATCATATATCATTTTAGCACCTAAGAAAATCAGAATCAAGGCACCTATAATGCTGGCCATATCACCGGCAACCTTACCTAAAATATTGCCCAGCCAAATGCCCAATAGGGGCATGAAGATATGAAAAACGCCAATAACTGCACTCATAAAAAATATTTTTTTCGCCTCAATTCTCGTCGTGCCAATCCCCAGGCAAACCGAAAAGGAATCTGTGCCTAAGGCTATCGCCAAACCTAAAAGAGCCCAAATATTCATAATGTCACTCCTCTCAAACAGTAAAGCAGCAGCCAGCAGCCGCTTTTTCCAAACGATTCATAACCGCCGCTCCCAGTCCCGTTTTTTCCATCCCTTCAACGATTATAAGCTCTATCTTTTTTTCATCCATTTCCCTCAGATAATCAAATAAATGAGCTGCTGTCTCTGTAATATCATCCCCCATACAACGACTGATCTCAGCTGGATACAACACAGGCTGCCTGGTCAGCACCGCAACTCTTTTTTCTCCTTCGGCTTCAAGCAGTTCATTGATTTTCTGCCGTACCTTTGCCCGGTCTTGGCCGGATACAACTATAACCCGGGCATTCGGCTGATAATGCTTAGACTGAGCTGTTTTTCCGGCTGCAATTTTTTGCTTTAAGAGACCTTCTATTTCTTCCTGAGTAATGCTGCCCGGACGCAGCAGTCTTATTTCTTCCCCGGTCAGGTCAAGCACCGTCGATTCCAGGCCTAAATCAGACTTGCCCCC
>JBJDXG010000170.1:0-1773 GCA_051866555.1 bacterium
GGCTCTTTTTTTACGAAACAAACAATTCGGAGGTGGTGATAATGTAGCATGGGACGAGCAAGAGACCCCCGCCGGGAAGAAGCCTTTGCCCTGTATCAAAAAAGCGGAGGAAAGGCTTTGTTAAAGGAAATTGCAGAAACTTTAGCTCTTCCTGAAGGAACTATTCGCGGGTGGAAAAGAAAAGATAAATGGGAGCAAAAACTAAATGGAGCGTTCCAAAAAATACGGAACGTTCCAAAAGTCGGCGCTCCATTGAAAAATAAAAATGCTAAAGGCTACGGTGCTCCTGAAGGCAATCAAAACGCTGCTATTCATGGCTTTTACAGCCGATTCATTCCGGTGGAAGAAATAGAAATACTGGAAAGCGCTCCGGGAGCCGGCGAATTGGAACGGGATCTGAAAGTCGCCCGGTATAAGCTGGCCAGACTCTTACAGCATCAGGAGCTTAAACAAATGCAGGGAGCCATGGGAGTAAAAGACGGTGTTGAAGAATATACCTTGCAGGATGATTTTTACGAAAGCCTGATCCAGAAGCAGATAAAGTTAATCAGCGACTTGGAAATGAAAATCCATAAGATAAGCAGTGAAAGCCGTAATCCGGCAGATGATGAATCTTCAGTAGCCTTTGAATTTAACCGGGGAGGAAAAGCAGATGAGAGTTAATATAGCAGAGCTGACAGCTCCATGCTTTGATGCAGTCTTTTATGACCTGCAAAATCATGGCCATACGCATTACTGGCTGAAGGGCGGGCGCGGAAGCACCAAATCATCCTTTATCAGCTTAATGGTGCCGCTTTTATTAATGCAGAATCCACACTGTCATGCCGTAGTCCTGCGTAAAGTGGCTAATACTCTGCGCCACAGCGTTTATTCTCAGGTGCAGTGGGGTATTGACCAGCTGCAAGTAAATCATCTCTTTAGAGCTAAAGTTTCCCCGCTGGAAATAGAATATAAAAAAACAGGGCAGAAGATCCTTTTCTTTGGTGTGGATGATAAAACCAAAATCAAATCCATCAAGCTGCCGTTTGGTTATGTCGGAATTGTCTGGTATGAAGAATTAGACCAGTTCAGCGGCATGGAAGAAATCCGCAGCCTTAACCAGTCGCTGATGAGAGGCGGCAGCAAATTCTGGGGCTTTTATTCCTTCAATCCGCCAAAAAGCCGCAATAACTGGGTAAATGAAGAACAGCTGTTGGATGATTCAGACCGATTGATCAGTCATACCACATATTTAGAGGTGCCGCAGGATTGGCTGGGGGAACAGTTCTTCCTGGAAGCCGAGAAGCTGAAAAACACCAGAGAAGAATTATACCGGCATGAATATTTAGGCGAAGTAACAGGAACCGGCGGCGGAGTATTTGATAACATCGAAGAAAGAGAGCTTACCGAGGCTGAAATAGCTCAGTTTGACCGCATAAAGCACGGGATTGACTTTGGCTTTGCGGTTGACCCCTTCGCCTTTGTTTCAGCCCATTATGATAAAAAGCATAGTGTACTTTATATCTTTGATGAAGTATATCAGCAGAAGCTGAGCAACCGACTGGCCTATGAAAAAATAAAAAACAAAGTCGGCAGCCGAAGAGTGACCGCCGACAGCTCAGAGCCTAAATCAATAGCAGAAATGCGTGGTTTAGGTTTGTCTGTTTCTGGGGCCAGAAAAGGCCCTGACAGCGTGGAGTACGGCATGAAGTGGCTGCAAAGCCTGGCTAAAATCGTTATCGACAAAAGGCGCTGCCCTAACACCTACAAAGAATTTGTCAGCTATGAGTATGA
>JBJDXG010000170.1:1873-16001 GCA_051866555.1 bacterium
AATTATTTTGCCCCAATAGTAAATGCCCTGGTGAATCCAATCTTCCGGAAAGAAACCTTCCGGGACTGGTCGGGCAAAGAAGAAGTTGAATTATTCTTAAACGACATAGACTGCGCCGGAAGCGATATCCAGGCGTTTATGCAGAAAGCAGCTCTTAAAGCCAAACTTTACGGAGCTGTTTTTATAGTTGTAGATAACTTCAGAGATTTGCCGGACAACATGGGCGAGGTACTAAGCAGCCGCAGGCTGCCATATGCCTACCTGGTAGAACCGCCGGCAGTAGAAAGCTACAAGCTGGACAGAGCCGGAAAATTATTAGAAATCACCTTTAAAGACATAGTTTCCTCTGGTACTAACGGAGTAAAAGAACGCAAGATAACCTACAATACAGAGCTATGGCAGATAGAAGAAGACGGCCGTCAGGAAAACATAGGCGAGCATGGACTGCACAGGGTGCCGGTCATACTCTTTACCAGCGGAGACTGGGAAAACTTTAATATTTCCGGAGAATTTGAAGCCCTGGCCGGTATCGCCAAAAACCTTTATAACGTCTGCTCCTGGCTGACCGAAATTCTGAAGAACCAAACCTTTTCCGTAATGACCTATCCGGCAGCAGAAGCTAAAAATCTGGAAATAGGCACAAATAATGCTCTGGCTTATGACGGAGTTGAGTGCAGACATGCTCCCAGCTTCATAGCACCGCCGGCAGAACCGGCTTCCATCCTGTTAAACCAGATGAACTTTTTAGTTCAGGAAATGTATCGAATCGCCGGCTTATCCTTTGTTACCGGAACCAAGCAGGAGGCATCCGGGGTAGCTAAAGCTTGGGAATTTGAAAGAACCAATCAGGCTCTGGCAGAACTCGCCGGACGCTGCCAGCTGGCCGAAAAACAAATATTGGAGCTGTTTGGCCTGTGGCAGAAGCGGCCAGTCAAATACGAAGTCGGCTATCCCAAAGACTTCGGTATAGTAGATGTCAAGACCGAGCTGGAAAAGGCTCAGCAGGTGTTGGATATGGGCTTTAATAGCAAAGTCAGTCTGGAAGTATTAAAGCAAGTTCTTAACGTCTATGTTCCTGATCTGCCGCCGGAAGACTTCGACCAGATAATTCAGGAACAGGAAAAACAAAAAGAAGACCAGACCCACAGCGAGGAACAGTTAAATGACTCTTCAGGAGCTGATTAAAGACTATTCCCGGAAGTATCAGGTGAGTGCCAGAGAATTAAGCTATAAAGTAAAAGAGCTGCTGGACAAGCAGTATGAGCCGGAAAAAGCAGTAATAAAAGCCATGACGGCTTTAGGTTTTTATGATAATTTTGCAGCTTACATAGAACAGCTCCAGATTAACAGCGTTGAATTAGGAATCGGCGCAGAGCTCAATACCCTGAAAGTAACTGAAAAGCTGAAAAAAGCCCTGGCTTCCCCCTGGAACAGCGATGGAATGAAGCTGTCTGAGCGGCTGCACGGGGCAGAGCAGGAAATGCGCCGGAAAATAATTGATACCATCAAACGCCAGCAGAAAATAGGATCTGACTGGGTAGAAACAGCCAGAGCCTTATATGATGGATATGGTCATGGCCAGGTAATTAAGCGGCAGGAAATACCGGATTATCTTAAAAAAATTGCAGCCATGGCCCGCAGGTCAGAGCTAACCGAAAATGAAAAGCTGGAGCTGTTAAAACAGGTCAGAAAAGCCGAACGCCTGGTTAATAATCTAAGTGATGATGCGCCGAACAAAGCTTTAAAGACAGCTTACAAGCAGTTGCTGAATAAATCCTTATCCGGCAATAAAAAAGCCCTGGAAAGAGCCGTTCGGGTAGCAGCAGAAGAAAAAAGCCGCTACATAGCCGAAAGGATAGCCCGAACAGAAGCTGCCAGAGCTTACTATGATGGATTTATGGCCAAGTATCAGGATGATGAAAGCATAGTGGCCTTTAGATGGAAAATGAGCAAAAGGCATCCTAAGACCGATATCTGCGACTTTTACGCTGAAGGGAATCTGTATAATCTCGGAGCAGGAATTTATCCCAAAAATTATTGCCCTAAAATGCCGGTCCATCCGCACTGCCTTTGTTATCTGTTGCCGATAACCAGACTTCAGGTTGATACAGCAGAACAGAAAACAAGAATCTGGAATGCAGGGCAAGACTGGCTGAAAGGCTTAGACCAGCAGGACAGAGTGAAAGTTCTGGGAGTGCAGGGAGCGAAGGAATGGAAGAATGGGGCTGACTGGCGGGGATATCTGAAAGGCTGGGAAACGCCTGAAACAGAGGAGATCCGGCTGAAAGACTTTAATTTTCAATTAGCTAATGGTATAATTAATAATAAAGGTGATGGAAAATTGGAGCAGGCAAAGAAGAGAGACCATAAAATATTGATTACAGATATAGCTATTGAGAAAGTGCCATATATTGCAATTGACGGCTTTACTGATGAACAAAATAAAATGCTTCAGCAAGAACATAAAAATGTCTTAAAGATAGCTAAAGAGCAAAATGATAGTAATGAGGTTTTGAGCATATGTAATAGTAATTTTTCCAAATGTATTTATACTATGGGTACGGAGTTTGGCGTTGATCCAAATAAAAATATGGAAGCTGTGCTTTTTATAAAGTTAGCAAAACCATTGAGCCTAAAGTATATTCATAACCATCCAAGTACCAATTCTTTTTCGACTGTTGATATTAGTACTTTTATTCTTGAGGATACGATATCAACGATGTCAGTCGTAACAAATCAAGGAGAAGTTTACGTATTGCATAAATCGCAAAAGTATGATTATAATAAGGTGAAAACCTTATTTATTGGCATTATACAGAGTTATAATAAAAAGAATTTTAATGGCGATGAGGTTGTTAAAAGATTTTTAAAAAATTGTCAATCAGGAGGTGTGTATTATGAGAAAGGATGATAAAAAAATTCCTGTAATTGATGACAGACCTATCACATATGAACAAGCGATGGATTTGGTGAAACAATTTGAAATGGAAATGTATAATCCAGAGTGTGAAGAGGATGAATTGAAAAAAAAGAGAGAGACAGCCTAGTTTTATAGAGAGTTAAAAGACAGCTTAGAAATAGGCTGTCTTTTCTTATGCTTAAAAAGCCCAGGCGGCTTTTTAAATAAAATTCAAGGAGGATAAGAAATGGGCTATACATTACAACAGATCTACGCGGCTCTGGCAGCTGTAGAAAAAGGTCCTGAAATGCTGGTGGATTTGCAGAATGAAATCAGTAATCTGAGGGCAGAAGCAGGAAATTATCGTACATCAAGAAAGAAAGTGCTTGACGCACTTGGCTTAAAAGACAGTGACGATATAGACACTAGTCTGAATGGCCTGAAGTCTACTCTTACGGCTTTAAGACAATCAGGGAATAACCCCGATGAACTGGGTGTAAAGCTGGCAGATCTGACTCGGAAATTTGATGAATTGACCGAAAAATATAATGCCAGTGAGAAAAAAGCCAGTGAAGAAAGAGCTAAGCGTCTGGAAGAAACCAAATTAAGTCAGGCTCTGGCAGCCTTGCAGGAGGGCAATGCAGTCAGTCCTGCCGAAGTGGCTAAAATTGTGTTAAATAATATCCAGGCTAAGGATGATGATTCTTTGGTTTACCTTGACGGAGACAAAGAACTGACTATAGCTGAGGGCGTTAAGCAGTATCTGGCCGCTAATCCATGGGCGGTGGCCAATAAAGGTCAGCCCGGCAGCGGAGCTAACGGCTCAGCCGTTGATTCAGGCGGGGTTAAGAAATTCAGCATTGATGAATTAAAAAGCATGACACCAGAGCAAATCAATGCCCACTGGACAGAAATAGAAAAAGGAGGAATAGACAATGGCTAAATACCGTAAGAAGATGGTTGTTGAAGCAGAAATCTATAGAAAAGGTCTGGAAGATGGTTTTACGGCAGATGGCAAACCGTTTGTAAAATCACGAAGGGGCAAGCAAATTGTTGAGGATGGGGACTATATTGTATCAGGAATAGATGAAAAATATCCTGTTAAAACTGATGTTTTTGAAAAAACTTATGAATTGATTAAAGAGGAGGAATAGACAATGGCAATTAGTACATTCGTACCAACACTCTGGAGTGCCAGACTGTTGGCCCATTTAGACAAAAATTTAGTATTCGGCAGCCTGGTAAACCGGGACTATGAAGGAGAAATCAAAGCAAAGGGCGATACAGTAAAAATCAATCAAGTAAGCGATATTACTGTTAAAGACTACAACAAAGGCGAACCTATTGATGTAGAAAAGGTTGACGGCTCTCCAACAGAGCTGAAAATAGATAAGGCCAAATATTTCGCTTTTGACGTTGAAGATATTGACGCAGTGCAGGCTAATATTTCTTTAGTAGACAGAGCGATGGAGAGAGCTTCTTATGCGCTGAGGGATACAGTGGACAGGCATATCGCCAGTCATTATGTAGATGCCGGAATCCAGGTCGGCACAGAAGAAGCTCCTGTTGCCCTGACCAGTCCGGCTAAGGCCTATGAAGCATTAGTCGATTTATCTATCGAATTGGATAAAAACAATGTTCCGGAAGGCGGCCGTTTTGTGGTTGTTCCCCCATGGTTTCACGGCTTGATGCTGAAGGATGATCGCTTTGTAGCCGCCGGAACAAGCAAGACCGATACGACCTTGGCTAATGGCCATATTGGAGCTGCGGCCGGTTTTAACATCTACAAGTCTAATAACATAGCCAATACCAGCAACGCTAACTTTAAAATCATGGCCGGCAACAAAACAGCCATCAGCTACGCTCAACAAATTTTAGAAACAGAGGCCCTGCGCCGGGAATCCCATTTTGCAGATTTAGTCAGAGGCTTATTGGTTTACGGCTCCAAAGTAGTGCAGCCAAAAGCTCTGGCCTGCTTAATAGCTAATAATGCCTAAGGAGTGAAGAAAATGCTATATAAAAACAAGAAAACAGGTCATATCTGGGCTGTAGAAGACAAAGAGCTTCTGAGCAGGATAATCAGCGAAACTATCCAGAATGAGGCTGGCGAACCTGAGTTAGCCTTCGAACCGGTCATACCAAAAGAAACAGCGGCATCAACGGATGCCGCCCAGCTGGAATCCATGACAGTTGAAGCCCTAAAAGACTATGCCAGAGAGAAAGGCATAGAGCTTGGAGCGGCAGCCAAAAAAGCAGATATTATAGCTGCAATCGAAAATGCAGATAAGCTGTAATATTGACGGTAAAGCCTTCTTAAAGGCTATGGGAAAAATTCCGGACAGGATGCAGCAGGAACTAAGGGATGTTTTAAAAACGGCGGCTCAAATCATTCAGGCAGAAGCGACAGAAAATCACAATTATAAAGATAAGTCAGGGCAGTTGACTAAATCAATTCAATTTACTGTTAATCCTTACGATTGGACAGCTCAGGTTTATCTTGATGAAGGAATTGCTCATTATGGGCCTTATCAGCATGAAGGAACCGGGCGCTACGGTCCCAGAAGGAGAGAATATTTAATTAAGCCCAGAAGAAAAGAATTACTGCGCTGGAGCAGCAAAGGGAAATTCTATTCAGCCAAACAAGTAATTCATCCCGGAGTAAAGCCGGATCCATTTTTATATTTAGCTGCACAGAAAAAAGAAAAAGAAGTCAAAGCAGCAGTAGAAAAAAGTATAAACAAAGTATTAAAGGAGGCAGAGCTTTTATGATCAGCATTGAGGATATTCAAGACATAATCCTGAAAGACTTGATTCAGCAGTCAGATATTGATGAAGCAGTGCTGTATTTGCAGGATTTAGCCAGCTCCTTAAAAGTAAACATAGCCAGCCCTTTGCCCTTTAAAGCAAGGCAGCTGTTAATCGCTTATACCTGCATGACCAGAGCTAAGTTCCAAAGCTCCGGAGTCAGCTCAGAAAGCTATGGGCAGGGAACAGGCTATGACAGCTATGAGCTAAAAAGGAGAATTTACAGCCAGGAAGTAGACCGGATAACCAATGAAATTGAACAGAATCCCAGCATCTTATCCGGTATAACAGAGGAAATAGGTTCGGTCTCCATACCGTTAAGCAGGTGTTGAAATGTGGTGGCCGATATTAAAAAATTTGTATGATTATATAGCTTTGGAAATCCCGGAAAGCCAGGTAATCCTGGGCGGGACAGCCCCTTTGAAGGCAGGAGTGAGTAAGCAGATTATCCTGGAGCGGGTTATGGAGAAAAAAATAGGTCTTAGGCCTTTAACTAAACAGGAATGCTACCTGGACTGCACCATCTGGCTGAAAAAAAGCCAGAACCCTGCCAGGGATTATGAGGAGATGTACCAGACAGAAAAAAGGCTGCTGGAATCATTAATGGATTGGGAAAAACAAGCTAAAGAAAAATTACAGTCCTTTATAGCTTTATCCGTACTCGACCGAGAAAGCGGAGAAGACAGGGGGCTTATTTTTATAGGGAGCTGTACTCACTTAAAAATAGAGTGCACTCCTGCTCAAATTAGATGCAATAAAAAATAATTAAAATGAAAGGATGTTGTTGTATGAGTTTTGATTTACAACTTTTTGCGGAAACCCCATCAACAGATAACATATTATTAGGTGCTGGAGCTATTTTTTTTAATCGGCTGGATGATAGCGGCAAACCAACTGGGGAGCGCCACTTAGGAAATTGCTCTAATTTCAGCTTAACAGTTGAAACCGAAAAAATACAAAAATACAATAGCATGACGGCTGCAAGAACTGTATATAAAGAAGCAATTAAACAGATTAAATCTACAGGTAAAATTACAGTCGATGAATATGCACCGGCCAATCTTGCTCTTGCTTTATTAGGCGAAGAAGGTGTATATATTCAAGAAGAAAAAACTGTAACAGATACTGACATTACAGCAATAAAAGGCTGCTATGCAAGCTTGGAACATAGACTAGTTAGCGAAGTAGTAGTAAAAAACAATGAAAAAACCTATGAAGTGAATAAAGATTATTTAGTTGACAGCAAGATAGGAAGAATTAAGATTTTATCTGAAGGCGATATAGCTGACAACGAAGAATTAAAAGTAAGTTATAAAGCGGCAGCTTGTACTTTACCTAAAATCGCCGGAGGAACTAAAGGGAAAATTGAAGGATTTTTGCGTTTTGTTGGCGATCCAACTTGTGGCCCTGCTTATGAAGGGCGCTTTTGGAAAGTGTCAGTATCTCCGGATGGAGACATGGCTTTTATTGGAGATGATTTTGCTTCATTTGGATTAAATTTTGAGTGTATGGATGATAGCGCGAATCATCCGAAAGAACCGTTATACAGTTTAATTTTAATGTAAAGGAAGTTGAATACTGTGGAAAACACTTTAGAAATTTTATTTCCTGATCAAGAAGTTAAGGTCGGAGAAAAAAATTATACTCTTCGACCTTTTACTTTAGGTGATATACCTAAAGTAATAAAGATTATGTCAAAAATGTTCCAATATATTTTTCCTAAAATTGATATATTGGAAACTGCTATTATTACAGATGAAAATGAAGAAAAAAAATTAGTGCTAGGGCCAGAGCATATTATTTGTTTGGCCGAAGTGCTTGAAGAAGGAAGCGAAGATATCTTTAAATTAATGTCGGTTGCTACTAAAATTGAAGAGAAAGAAATAGTAGAATTGCCTATTGATATAGGAGTTATGTTACTAGCTAAAGTAATAGAATTAAATTGGAATTTTTTTATGAACAGGCTAAAGCCGTTTTTAGCGGAGTTGGCCAAAAAGCTGCAGCAAAAAAGCAAGAAGTAGCAACTTATGCTTTTTTGGTAGCTCGTTTAATACAATTTGGACATAATTGGTCTGAAATAAAAAACTATACTTTAGAGCAAATAAATTTATTTTACCAAGAAACTTTTGCTGTAGAAGGATTTGAACGTGCTAATAGAATTGAAGATATGGCAATAGGGAGCAACGGAACAAAAGAAAGTATTATTAAGGTTACTAATGTATTTAGGAAAAGTTAAAATCATTAGTCAAAGGGAGCTTGTCAAAGAATAATAACAGCTCCCTTATATTTTTGCTTGAGGAGGTGAGAAAATGTCGCATAAAATATCAATTACAATTTCCGGAGAAAATGCAAAACTTATAGAAGCAGTCAAAGACAGTGTTATCAAATTAAAAGAGTTGAATTTTAAGATGCAGGAAACAGGAGATACTGCTGTTGTTTCTGGTCAAAAAATAGAGACAGATTTTGTGCAAAAATTAAGCAGTATGAAGAAGGCGTTGGTTGGTACTTTAACAGCGTTTGGTATAGGAGGATTAACCAAGGAAATATTTGATCTTAATGCGGAATGGGAAAGCATGAGCGTAGCTATGGAAACAGTTACAGGTTCAGCTGAAAGCGCCAAATCAGCCTTAAACTGGATTCAGACATTTGCTAAAGAAACTCCTTATGAATTAAATGAAGTGAATGAGGCTTTTATTAAGCTTAGCGCCTATGGACTGGATGCACGAAATATGCTGCCTATGTTGGGAGATACAGCATCTTCCTTTGGGAAAACACTTAACGATTCTGTTGAAATGATGGCTGACGCAGTTAATTTGGAATTTGAACGTCTGAAAGAATTTGGTATAAGGGCCTCACAGACAAAAGATACAGTAACTTTTACGTGGATGGAGGCCGGGCAGGAAATAAAAAAAACGGTTGCTAAGGATTCTGAAGAAGTGGCTGCGGTTTTAACTCACGCTTTTAATCGTTATGCAGGAGGAATGGAAAAACAATCGCAAACTGCGAAAGGTATTATATCAAATATTTGGGACGCTACTAAACAATTCACCATGCAGTCAACAAATGGATTGTTTGAGGCCGTAGAAAAAGATTTAGAAGGTTTATTAAAAAAAATAGATGACCTGAAAAAGAAAGGGACTTTAGATATTTGGGCTAAAAACATATCTTCTAGTTTGATTAATTTATATAATGCCTTAAAGTCCCTGACTCCTGTTATAAAACTGGTTATAACTCATGGAGATTTGCTTTTTAAAATGTGGGCGGTGGCTAAAATAATGGCTATTGTAAAGGCCATATCTTCCTTGGCTTTGGTGTTGAAATCTAACTTAGTGGTATCTTTAACATTAACAGCTTTAAAAACTAAAGAATTAAGAACTCTATTAATTATGCTTGCTGGCGAGTTTAAAAATGCCGGTGTGGCAGCTAAGATATTTGGCAATTCTTTAAATATTTTAGCTAGTGTTTGGATTGTATTTGCTATTGAAAAAATGAATCAGCTTATTAGAAAAGCATCTGAAGCTAAGGCTGCGCTATCTTCGGCTGCTAATGCTAAATATAATGATGCAGAGGGAATTAGAAAAAGTGCTGCTGATATAAATAAAATGTCTCCGAATCAATTAGCAAATACATATAATAGCAAACAGCTTAGAAATTTAAAAAGTAACTATGAGAAAAAATTAGCAGAGTCTAAAAAGCAAAACAGCAAGATTACCTTTGGCGGTATTGGGCTGGGTAAAAATAGTTATGATGTTTTGGTGTTTGGGAAAACTATAAAAAACTTAAATTCAGCACTTGATATTGCTCGACGTAATAATACAAAGCAACAAATGAATCTAGTTTCTAATCCTTCTAAAATTAAAAATACACAATCAAACTTTCTTCCGACTTATACAGAAATTAATTCTTCAGCTCCATCTTCCAAAGGGGGCGCAAAAGGTGCCAAGAGACAAAGCGCGAAGGATGCAGCAAAAGAAATAGCCACTAAAATGAAAGCTGAGCGAGAAGCTTATCAAGAATATTTAAAACAGATGTCTCAAGAAGAATTAGAAAATGTTAAGCAAGAATTAGATCATGAACAGGAGTATTTAGATAATTCATATGCGGAGCGCAAGGTATCTATAGAAAAGTATTACCAAGAGAAATCAAAAATTATAAAATCTCAATATCAAGCGGAAATTGCTAATTTAACTAATCAAAAAGAAATCGCTGAAGCTAATCTAAAAAGAGCTGAGAGCAATGAAGAGGAACGTAATATTAAAACAGAAATCCTGCGTTTGGATGGAGAAATTAGCCGTACAGAAAAGAAAATGGGTTATGAATTAGAAAAAATGATGCAGGATAAGCAGAAAGATATTCAGGATTATAAAGAAAAAGTCATGGAGCTAAAATTGCAGTTAGAAAATATGAATCCTGGTCAGACTGCTATGAAAACAGAAGAAATAAAAAACAAATATAAAGAAATATTAGAAAGGGCTAAAGCTGAAGATGATACAAGTACGATTGATCTAATTATTAAATTGCAGGGTGCTGATATTGCTAAAATGCAGTTAGAAGAATTTTTTAATGAAATAGATATTATGAAACAGGAAATGAATGATAGAATTACTGCATTAAACTTAGATAATATTGTTGATTTAGAGAAAGAGCAAAAAGCATTGGATATAAAAAAGGAAACCAATGCTGAAATAGCCAAAATGATACCATTGATGGAGCAATTAGCGGTTGTAGCGAATAATCCGGCCCTGACTTCTAAATTTGAAAATTTAAAAATAGAAGTTCAGCAAGTATCTAAGCAGATGGATGTATGGAAAGAAAGACTTGCTGGGGTTATGTCCGATGGTTTAACAGAATTTTTTTCTAACGGTATTTTGAAATGCACTTCTTTGAAAGATGCTTTTTTAGATATGATTAGTTCAATGATGCAAAGCATTCAAAAGTTATTAGCTCAGCAGTTAGTGCAATATATGATACAGGGAATGTTTGGTGGTCGTTTAGGAGGTGTATCCGGATTTGCATCCGGTGGTTATATTTCTGGCCCCGGAACAGGAACCAGTGATTCAATTCCAGCTCTTTTATCAAATGGTGAATATGTAATTAAAGCAAGTTCTGTTCGACGTTATGGGCAGAGCTTTTTTGATTTATTAAATATGGGGATAAGACCATCAGGAATACCAAGATTTGCAACAGGCGGATTAGTTGGCAGCATTCCAGATAAACCAAAATCGGAAACTTCAAGAAGTAATCAGCAATCTGGAGATGGGATTAATATAGTTAATGTGGTTGATAAATCTATGGTGCAGGATTATTTAAGCAGTTCAGCCGGCAATAAAGTGATTTTAAATGTTATTCAAAACAATAGAAATATGATAAGGAGGCTGATTCAGTAATGCCTTATGAAATAGGAGAAGCGGATAATTATGTTGATTTGATGGATAAGTTGCGTTTATTTGCTGTAGGCATTGGTTGGATAGAAAAACGGTGGAATAATGATGGTGTTAATGCAGAGTTGATTCTTTGCGGGCCAGGTTTATCAAATAAAGATGAAATTTATATTGGTACAAAATCAATAATTGATACAAATATAGGATTTTATAATTGGCAGTTAAATGGGTATTTAAGTTATAATGCTACTGCTACTTGGGATAAGCAGCCGGGGGCTATATCAAGCCAGGTACCAGAATTAGTTTTATGCAATGATAAAATGAAGTATTGGTTTGTTGGCAATGGAAGAAGATTGGTAGGAATAATAAAATGTATAAATTATTATGAATCGTTTTATTTGGGTCTATTGACCAGTTATATACCTCCTGGAATTTATCCGTATCCATTAATTATAGGCGGGAGCTTAGCCCCACATTATTCTGGTAATCATCAATACGGGAATACTACATCAGAACATGCCCATTGGATATGTCCTGGGCAGGCTTATAGTAGCAATAATGTAGATAATAGACCAAGTTATCATACATCATGCAGATTTAGGGATAGTACAGGGAATTGGCGTTCTGCTTGTAATATTCAAAGTAATGGAAATAAATCTGCTTCTTATGTCAATATTTATCCAACTCTTTATGGAGCCAGTATCAGACATAATTTAGATGGAACAATACCTGTTTTTCAGGCAGTTTTGTATGATGGGCAACCTAATGTTTATGGTGAGTTTGAGGGGTGTTTTGGTGTAAGTGGTGTTGGATTATCGCCGGAGGATGTAATTATTATAGATGGTATACAGTATTTGGTTGTATATAACGTTTGGCGCAGCGGTGATTCTGATTTTTGGGCTTTACGGCTTGATTAAAGGAGGAATTTAAATGAATTACTATACCGGGCTTGCGGTTGATAGGAATGCTTTGCTTGATATAATACGTAATAGATTAGAAGAAAATAGCTGGTCTATAATTGAATATGGCTCTTGTCCAGATGGCACTGGAAATTATGTCATAATAAATTACAAAGGCTACAGAATTGTTTTAAGATCCATGAATAATTATTTAAGTTCTTTTTCTTCAAGTACGCAGCGTTCTAATGGCATAGTTGGCAGAATCGATCTGGATAATTCATTTACCCCGGATATATACTCAAGCTTTTTTTATACGTACATGAAAGAATCCCCAACTATGCCAATGGATAATATATCATCTAATATTCCATATTGGTTATTTATAGATAGTTCTAATCTTGTGGTTGTTATTAAAGACAACAATAATAACTATTTGCATCTTTGGCTAACGAGCATAAATAAAACTTCAGATTATACGGGCGGCATATTATTATCTGGAAATGCAAACCAATTTACAGATAGAATAGGAAGCCTTTGGTACGAAGCTGAATTGATTTTAAAAGCACAAGAAATGATGCCCGAATTATATAGTGATTTAGAAGAGAATAGTCGTATGTTTTATCACAGGACATCTAATATAAGCCTAACAACTACAACAGGCTCTTTTTCTGTTAGCTGTAATAGTGGTTTAAGTAGCAGTACAACTGGTGAGGTTTCAAGGCTAAAATACGGAGAATTATGCAAAAGAGCTTATAATACTTTGGCTTCTTCTGCCGTTCTTTTGCCTATAAATATGTTTTTTGATCCTTATAAATCGCAACCTGCATCGTTATATCTGGGATATATACCTAAAATATTTTGGTGCAATATGCAAAACCTATCACCTCAAACAGAAATAACATACGGTCATGATAAGTATATGGTGTTCCCGCAAGGGGCAATAGGCAATTGCGGTTTTGCTTATAAAAAATTATGAGCCAGTATAGCGGGCTAATAACTCCTTTTTTTATATATGACGATGCAATTTGGGAAAATAAAACTCTTATAAATTACGAAGGTCAGAATAAATTAGGCGACTTTACGATTTTTCCTACAAGTGTTAAAGGGATAAGGAATCATTTAACGAGATACCAGCACGACATTGATATTAAAGCAGGCTTAATAACGCCAACATATGGTTCAAAGTGTATATTTAATAGAATTTTAGCCAGTAAATGCATAATCAATGCCGGGCAGTTAATTAATAACTTGACAGAAGAAATTGAAATTTGGAATACTCATAGTTATGGCTTAGATATACTTTCCGTTGATGAGGCAGGATTTGAGGGATTAAATTTAACCTTGGCTGATAATTATATTGGGGGAGGCAATAGTATAAAAGCCTTGCTTACTTTGTATGTTAATGGGCCACCTGATATTGATGCCACAGCAATTTTTAATTTTTCTGTTGATAATATGGTACTTTCTATTTTAGGCAGTCGGATTATGGTTTTTTCTTTTACTCCTGATTGGGTTAATGGGGTAACTAAAATAAAAGAATATAAAACCAATATATTGACAGCATATGATGGCACTGAGCAAAGGATTTGCCTTAGAAATATTCCCAGGAAGCAAATTGTTTATAAGTATCAAATTATAGATGCGGATGAAGCTGCATATTTCTCAGCTGTTATCTTTGGTTGGCAGTCCAGGATATTTTGCGTTCCTGATTGGGTGAGTGCAATGCAAATGACGTTTAATCTTTTTGAAGGAGAATTGATCTTGCCAATAGGATTGCTTCAATTGCCAAAGTTTAGCGGAGAACTAATAATGTTGATACAGGATTATGAAACTTATGAAATATTAAGGATTGAGTCCAAAACGGATACTTCCATAAAATTAGCAAAACCAATTGCTAATAAATGGGCGGCTTTTAAAACTATTCTTGTGCCACTTTATAAAATGAGGATGGAAAAAGATTTGGAATTAAATAATCCAAATGCCAATATGGTTAATGCTAAAATTACCTTTTCAGAGGTGTAAAATGCAACAGTATAAAAATAACGAGTTATTGCTATTGAAACCTAACAGAGCTGAGGACATAAAAAATGACATTCAGAGAGTTTTAAATGTGTTAGATTATGATACGGGTTATACTATGGTTG
>JBJDXG010000171.1:0-3643 GCA_051866555.1 bacterium
TTTCCGCCATCTGATGCAGCAGCTTCTGAACCTCAAATGATTCAGGAGTAGTTCGCTCCACCGGCAGAATCTGATCGCCGATTTTATTATGAATCGTCCCAATCAAACCGGTGCTGTGCCCTGACTTCTGCAAAATATTTTCAATCAAGGTAGTGACAGTAGTTTTGCCGTTAGTCCCCGTAACTCCGGTTAAATTCAATTTTTTAGCCGGAAAATCATAAAAAGCCGCTGACACCAGCGATAAGGCTCTTCTGGTATCAGGAACCTTAACTACCGTAATTTCCGGCGGAGTTTCCACATCCTTCTCCACTAAAAGTACCTTTACCCCTTTACTTAAAACATCAGGAATAAAGCGGTGAGCATCACAGGTAAAACCGGCAATACAGACAAATACTTCCCCGGCCTTTACCTGTCTTGAATCATAATGCACTCCGGTTACCGGCTCTGCCAGGCTGCCTCTTACCTCTTTTTCTGTCAGATATTTGACTAAGTCACCTATTGTTTTCATTTTTCACCCTCCGCACTTGTTACATATTATTAGAATTAGCAAAATTAATTATAACAGTAGTTCCTCTTCTGACCTTAGCTCCGGCAGCCGGAGACTGACTTGCTGCCACTCCGCTTCCTGTCGGTTTCATCTTCAAGCCCATCTTGCCTAAAATAACAGCTGCCTCCCGCATACTTTTCCCGCGCAGATACGGAACGGTTATTTCCTGCCGGCCGGTTTTATCAGTTTTGAAATAGGCAATGACCAGGGTATTCTCCGCCACCTTAGCACCAGGCTTAGGAGTCTGGTCTAAAGCAACCGGCCCGTCGCCTACCATCCTGAGATTTAAATTAACCTCTTGCAGCTTTTTCTCTACATCAGCCGCCATCATATTAGTAAGATCAGGAACTGTGACTTCGCTTTTCCTGCTGTCAGGCAGCTTGGTTTCCGCAACCGACGGAGGTATCTCCATATAACGCAGCACATCACGGGCTATCTCACGAAAGACCGGAGCCGCAATCTGTCCTCCGTAATAATTGCCGGTTGACGGCTCATTGATGAGCACTAAAATAACAAAACGCGGATTTTCCACCGGACCATAGCCCACAAAGGAAGCAACATACTTATTCTCAGCATAGCCGCCGGTTGCTGCTGCCTTCTGCGCCGTTCCTGTCTTGCCGGCCAAACGGTAACCCTCCAGAAAAGCATTTTTCCCACCGCCATTCGGACTTACCACCCCTTCTAACAGCTCACCAACGATAGCTGCTGTTTCCTGAGTGATCACCCTTCTCACACTGATAGGAGAAAACTCTTTAACGATCTTGCCGTCAGTTTCTTCAATCCGCTTCACGATCAAAGGCTTCATCAGAGTTCCCCCGTTAGCTACCGCTGAAACAGCCGTCACCAGCTGAATCGGCGTTACCGCAATTCCCTGACCGATAGAGTTAGTAGCAACATCAATAGTCTGAACATCAGCTATATCCTTTACTATCCCCTTAGATTCCCCCTGAATCTCTACTCCGGTCAGCTGACCAAAGCCAAACTTTCTTATGTAGGTGCCGAATTTCTCCTTGCCCAGCTTTAATCCTACCTGAATGAAGCCAGGATTGCAGGAATTTTTAACTACATCACGAAAATCCTCTGCTCCATGGCCCTCATGCTTATGGCATTTGACATAATGTCCGCCAACAGTTATCCCGCCGCTGCAATAAAAATTATCATCCGGTTTGACCATATTTTCCTCAACCGCAGCCGAAGAGGTAATGATCTTAAAGGTAGACCCCGGCTCGTAATTATAAAAAACCGCATCATTACGCCATAATTCCTGGCTATATTTCCAAAACTCATTCGGATTATAATCCGGCTTATTAGCCAAAGCCAAAATTTCGCCCGTCTTAGGCTCCATAATGATTACCGTAGCACTTTTCGCCCGGTTAACCACAACTGCACGTTCCAGCTCTCTTTCAGCAATATGCTGAATCACCTCGTCAATAGTTAGAATCAGATTATTGCCGTCCTTAGCCGGCAGGAATTTCTCCATTCCCTCCGGTATCTCTCTGCCCAGCCCATCTCTCTCGGCTATAACACTGCCCTGGCTTCCCTTCAAATACTTATCATACGACCATTCCAGACCATTAAGCCCCTGACTGTCAATCCCGGCAAAGCCCAGAATATGTGAAGCCAGATTAGCTTTAGGATAAAACCTTCTGCCCTCCTGCGTCATGCCTATTCCTGTTATCTTAGCCTTCTTGATCTGAGCCGCCTGCTTGGCATCAATTTTCCTTTTCACCCAGACAAAGGACTGCTTTTCCTTCAGCTTGGCATAAATATCCTTGCTGTTCAAATCTAAAATAGCTGCCAACTTAATCGAGGCAGCTTCAGCATCTTTAATTTCACTTGGCACAGCATAAACAGAATCGACATTAATACTAACCGCTAAAATCTTATTATTCCGATCGTAAATGATTCCCCTTTTCGCTTCAACGGGAACCGGACGCATTCTTTGTTCTAAAGCCATCTTCTGCAAATGATTGCTTTGAATAAATTGGATATAAGCCAGCCTGCAAATCAGCAAAGCTATTACTGAAATCACCCCAAGGCACAAATAAGCAATTCTCTTCTTCACCATTAAATCCAATTGACTCAAAATAAGCCCTCCCTAATGCAATTCCTGTGCCACATAATCAACCGTATTATGGTATAAGCTGCAGAGCCTGCCTTTTAAACTGTCATCATTTTGATTATTGGCAAAAGCACTGCCATTTTTGCCAGACAACGCAATAAACTGTACCTGTTCCGGCTGAACCATATGCAAACGGCTTCTGGCTGTCTTTTCAATTTGCTCTAAAGAAGTAAGATTCATAATTTCTAAATTCAAACGGGCATTGTTATTTTCCAAAACACCTTTTTGTTTGCGCAGATCTTCAATTTCATAAGAGGTTTTAGCCATAGCTGCATGAATAGCCACATAACTCAAAAAAACTCCCAGAAAAGCACACCAAATCACTGTCCAAGAAATCATCGGACCGAGCTTAACCTTTTTCTTCGGTCGCGGACTCTTGCTGATAAGCCGTTCTTTACGCTGAACAACTACCTTCTCCCTGGTTTCATATTTTCTGGCTAATACCACTTTATTTCCCCCGCTTTCCCTTTAGAACACCATTTTTTCCGCTGCGCGCAGTTTGGCACTTCTGGCTCTTGGATTGGAATCTACCTCTTCATCTGATGGCAGGATAGGCTTTTTCGTTAAGACCTGCACTGTTTTTTCCTGCTTTTGTTCTCTTAAAGTATGCTTAACCAGGCGATCCTCTAAAGAATGAAAGGAAATAACACAGATCCTGCCGCCCGGTTCTAAACAATTAATCCCTTTTATCAAACTGTCCTTAATAATGCCCAGCTCATTGTTGACTGCAATTCTTAAGGCCTGAAAAGTCCTTTTCGCCGGATGTGGGCCGTTTCTTCTGGCTCCGGCAGGAATAGCCGCTTTAATAACCTCAACTAAATCACCAGTCGTTTCAAGCAGCTTCTTCTTTCTGGCCTCCACTATAAACCCGGCAATTCTTTTGCTCCAGCGTTCTTCCCCATATTCCCAAATAATTTTAGCCAGCTCCTGCTCCGACAGCTGTTGAAGCAGATCCCCGGCAGTCAGATCCGCTT
>JBJDXG010000172.1:0-3610 GCA_051866555.1 bacterium
GAGCTGCACGGCTCGGTTCACCGCAACTACTGCACCAAATGTCAGGCCTTTTATGATGCAGAGTATATTTTAAACAGTCCCGGCATCCCACTCTGTGAAAAATGCCATGGCCTGATAAAGCCTGATGTAGTGCTTTATGAAGAAGGACTGGACCAGACAATAATCACCGAATCGGTAAGAGCTATTTCCCAGGCTGATACCTTAATCATCGGAGGTACTTCCCTGGTTGTTTACCCGGCAGCCGGACTGATTGATTATTTTCAGGGAGAAAATCTGGTACTGATCAATAAAAGCTCAACCTCAGCCGACAATAAAGCCGACCTCGTCATCAATGCCAGCATTGACCAGGTTTTAGGCAATGCCGTTAATAATTTATAAAAACATAAAAAAGACTGAATCCCGAGCCTGAGATTCAGTCTTTTACTATATTAAAATATTTTTTACAGAGAATTTCCGACATCAAAGGCTTCATAAATTGCTTCGGCAATTCTTCTCGGACGAATACAGTCACCGGCAGAATAAACACAGATATTTTTAGCTTTGATGATGTCCAGCAGCTTGTTATTAGCCTTATAGCCTAAAGCTACAACAATCGTATCCATACCATGAATTTCACTTTCCGCACCATCGATTTCATACCGTACCCCATCTGGGAGTATCTCTACTACCCCGGCATTATTGATCATTTCAACCTTTTTCCGTTTCATAGCCCGAATCATGATAGCCTTGTTCATCGCCTCAGAGCCTGGAGCAATCTCCGGAGCCTTGCCCAATAGAATCACCTTTTTACCAAACTCAGAAAGCCAGTCAGCAGTTTCAGCACCTACTAAACCATTGCCTATGACCACGACCTTATCTCCGGTCTGCACCTTTTTATTCAGGACATCATCAGCATTGACCACATTACTGCCCTGAATTCCCGGAATAGGCGGCATATTAGGATTTGAACCGCTGGTCAACAGGATTACATCCGGCTTAAAGGTATCGATCAATTCTTCACTGACCTCAGCATTAAGATTAACCTTCACTCCGGCAGTATAAGTATGATGAATCAGACTTTCCTTAAACATATTGATTACTTCCTTGCGCGGTGCCTGAGCCACACTGGCCAACTTTCCACCTAAGTCTCCTCTTTTTTCATAAAGATGTACCTCATGACCTTTTAAGGCAGCCACCCTGGCAGCTTCCAGGCCTGCTGTTCCGCCTCCTATAACCATGACTTTCTTCTTGATGGCTACCGGACGAATAGCTCTCTCTCTTTCCATCCCTACCTGCGCATTTATCAGGCAGCAAATATCTTTATTTTCCTCCAGCCGGGCAATACACTCCTGATTGCAGGCAATACAAACTCTTAAACCATCTAAATCAGCCTTGGCTACCTTCTGCGGAAAATAAGCATCAGCCAGCAAAGCCCGGCCTAATAAAATGAAATCACTTTGCCCGTCTTCCAAAATCCTTTGAGCTATTTTAGGTTCATTGACCCTGCCGCCGACTAAGACCGGCAAATTAGTATTCTTTTTAAATTTAGCCGCCGTCTCTCCTAAATAGCCCTGTCTTATGCCCATAGGCGAAACTACCTTTTCGGAAAAATGATTGGAGCCGGCAGAAACATCAATACCGTCTATGCCAATCTTTTCAAGCTCTCTGGCCAAAGCCAGCGATTCAGGCAGATCAAGCCCGCCCTCTACATATTCCATAGCACTCAAACGATAAAGCAAAATTTTATCCGCACCCAGAACCTCTTTTACCGCTTTAGCCACTGCCAGCGGCAGCTCCATCCTGTCTTCCAGACTGGCACTGTTAGTCAGCGGAGAAAAGCTCTGCGCCAGCAATGTACCCTGCGAGCCTTGTATTTCCACTCCGACAAAGCCTGCCGCCACAGCTCTTCTCGCCGCTTCACGGTAATAATTTATAATCTCTGCTTTTTTTTCTGCCGACCATTGGCTCAAATCATCCAGAGCTTTATGATCAAGCTGAATCAACGGATGACATTCTTTTTTAAGCAAATATTTTACCAGCCGGCTAAGACCGGTAATTTTATCATCATCATCAATCCCCAGCTGATGACTGAACTGCTTGCCTGCCGGAGCTACATAGGCAGCCTCTGCAATAACAGCACTGACTCCTCCTGTAGCTCTGGCCTCATAAAAGGCTAACAATCTTTCATTAACACTTCCGTCTTCATTCGCATAGTTAGTCACCATAGCAGGCATAATCATTCGGTTTTTAAATTCCAGATTCCCTATCCTTCCGCTTTCCAGTAAGTTAAAAAACTTAGCCTTTCCCCTCTCTGACATCGTCTGCTCTCCCCCCGTCACTTTCAAGTGAATATTTGTACTTAATTAAATATATTATAGCACAATCAGACAATAATTGTACGAATATTTGCAAATATTACTCTTATTACTTCTTTAATTTAAGCATTAAATCTTCCATTTCCGCAAGAATACCGGTAAAGACCTGAACTGTTTCCAGCAAAGGCTGAGCTGAAGTCATATCTACTCCGGCATCACGCAGGATATCCAGGGAATAAGCCGAGCTGCCCCGAGATAAGAAGCGCAGATACTCCTTAACCGCTTTCTCACCTTCATTTAAGATTTTCACCGACAGAGAAGTCGCCGCAGCATAGCCGGTCACATATTTATAAACATAAAAGGCGGAATAAAAATGCGGAATACGCGCCCACTCAATATCGACCAGCTTATCCACCAGCATCTCAGGGCCGTAATAGCGCTCATTGATCTCATGCCAAACGGCAGAAAGCATTTCCGGAGTCAGCGCTTCACCCTGCTTAGCCTTTTCATGAGCAATCTTTTCAAACTCAGCAAACATAGTCTGACGATAAACCGTCGTCCTGATCTTTTCCAGATAATGATTTAAGAGATATAATTTTTCAGTCGGATCAACAGTTTTTTTCAGCAGATGATGCATCAAGAGAGCCTCATTAGTAGTAGAAGCAACCTCAGCTAAAAAGATAGTATAGGAAGCATAAGGATAAGGCTGATTCTGCCAGGACAAATAGCTGTGCATGGAATGACCCAACTCATGAGCTAACGTAAAGACATCCTGAAAGGTATTGCCATAATTCAGCAGGATATAAGGCTGTGTGCCGTAAGTTCCCCAGGAATAAGCCCCGCTTCTCTTGCCTTCATTCTCATAAACATCGATCCATCTTTCATTCATCGCTTTCTGCAAGAGAGCCTGATAATCTTTGCCGAGACAGCCCAGTCCCTCCAGAACTATTTCCTTGCCTTCTTCATACGGTATATCCTTTTGCAGCTCAGGAACCAGCGGAGTATAAAGATCATACATATGCAGCTCTTCAACACCCAGCATCTTCTTTCTCAGCTTCATATAACGGTGCAGAGGCTCCAGATTATCATTAATAGTCTTTACCACCGTATCATAGACCGCAGTCGGTATATTATCAGCATCCAGGGCCTGCTCTAACGGCGAAGCATATTTTCTGGCCGCAGCATAAAATAAATCCTTCTTCACACTGCCGCTGTATAAAGCACCAATAGTATTCTTCACCTTACTGTAGGTGCCGAATAAAGCCTTAAAAGCTTCCTCTCTCACTCTCCTGTCCTTAGAGTGAATGAATTTAGTG
>JBJDXG010000173.1:0-3592 GCA_051866555.1 bacterium
TTTAAGCTGATGATGAAAATCCATAGTCGTCTGCCTCTCATGATACAAAGCATAATCATTCAAAATCTGCTGATAAGCAATCCGATTTAAGTCACAGATTCTAAGCTCAGGCACAAGCTTTTCCAGCCAATGATGAGTCATTAAATATTTATCCATTGTAATCTTTCTTATAGCACCTTTTTTATATATCATGATCCATTTAGCATAATAGTCACAAAATAAATCTGTCGGTTTTATTTCATTCAACATTTTCATAACCTCCAAAGCAAATGGCTTGCGCTGACAAAGCTTAAAAGCAAAAAGTCAGGGAAACTCCCTGACTTCGTTTAACTGACATATATTAATTATTTAAACCTCAACCCCACCGGAAAGAATAAATTTTCTCAAAAACTCATCGACCTTAATATTCACCTGAAAAGGTTTTAAAGCAACCCCTTCCCTGGCTTCAAAATAAGCCCTGGCCCTGGTCTTATCAACCGTATTCTTCAAACCGTCTAAACGACTGTTTTCATTTATATTGGCTTCATGCAGTCCCAGACTCATCATCTCCCGCAGCATGGCTTCATCAAGACCCAGCGCCTCACTGCAGCAATGTATCTGGTCATTCTTCGCCTGATAACAGTATTCATTAATATAATCCCTTAAGGTTTTTCCTTCCTCAACCACAGCATCCCCGCTTTCAAGCTCATGCAAAAATATATTAGCATACTTCTGCTCCTCCTGAGTAAGCATAGCAAAGGTCTTATGCAGTTCATTTCTTACATTTTCGAGCATACTCTGAGATACGCCATCCTGCTTAATTAATTTAAGATACTTCACAAAATTGCTGTTCATGTAATCAGCATCAATCCTGCCTGTATCAATCTCGGTTATATGTTTGGCAATATCAAAAGGAATGTCCTCAGCCAAACCGCCTTTAGGCGGCACAACGGGAACAAACATTTCTTTATACCTTAAAACTAAAACAAGATATTTGTTTTCATCAAATGTAAGCTCCAATACAGAATTTTCTCCGGTCTTTTCTTCAGTAAATTCATAAAAAAGCTTATCCCACCTGAAGCCCTGAATCTTTGCCGCTTCAAGATAATCATCAAAATCCTTAAACAAAGAAGCAAATTTTCCTCTTTCCGCCTGTCCCTCAGGCAAATGAGCAAAATCCTCTGCTCCGGCATTTTTAAACAGCTCACTGATATCCCTATAAATAGAATTTAATTTTTCCAGATTATATTTTAGCTTCTGCACAAACAAACCAATCGGTTTATCCCCAGAATATAATTTCACCGCATCATTAATATTTCTTTCCATCGTATGCGGTTTCCGATAATACTTAATCGTTCCAAATTTCTTTTCATGACCAAATAAGCGATTAGTCCTTGAAAAAGCCTGAATAAGATTCTCATATTCCAGCATTTTATCCAGATACAAAGTATTTATCCATTTTGAATCAAAGCCGGTCAGCATTTGGTCTACAACAATCAGCAAATCTATCTGCTTTTCCGGCTCAGCTTCAATTCTCTGATAAATTTCCTTATGAGCCAGACGCAGAGCAAGATCCTTTTTAAACAAAGCATATGTAGCTATTGAATAATCCTGTCCATACCGCGTATTATAATCCGTTACTATTTCAACCAGACCATCAGTCTTAAACTTTACCCCGCCGTTATTATCTATATTAGGGTCAAATAAGCAGGTGATTTTAAGACTGGGCACAGTTTTTTTCAAAAGCCGATAATACTCTATAGCTTCAGGTATACTGCTGGTGGCAAAAATAGCATGAAATTTTCCATTTCTGCTGAGAGTCTGCCAATTATCCGCTATATCTTCAACCACAGCAGCTTTATGCTCGTCTGTCTTATACTGCGACCGGGGCAAAAAATCCTCAATCCCCTTGATATAATTTCCATTATCATCCCGGTATCCCGCCATCGGCACATCATCCATATATTTAAAATAGACCTCTGCCTTTTTCTCATCCTGCAAAGCTTCTTCAACCGTACCTGCTCTGGCTTTTTCCAGAGCAACCGCCTGTCTGAGATCCTTATCCCGATAAGTCATTACTTTATAAGGGTCAAAGCCCAGAACATTTTTATCGCGAATACCGTCAGCAATACTGTAGCGATGCAGCTCATCCCCAAAAACAGTAGCCGTTGTATTCATCTTCTTCTGATTTTCTTCATGTATCGGTGTACCGGTAAAACCAAAGAAAACTGCATTAGGGAATGTCTTTTTTATCGTTATCAGCATATCTCCAAAGGTAGAACGGTGAGCTTCATCAACAATAAATACCAGTCTTTTGCGGTTGATTACTGCAATATCACTGCTGTTAAGTCCATCCTCTTCATCTTTAATATTACTCATCTTCTGAATTGAAGTCACTATCAAAACATCAGCAGAAGACGTGCTTTTCAATTTAGTTATCAGCACTCCTGTATTTTCCGTTGCCTGAACACTTTCACTTTCATCAGCAAAATTACGGTATTCCTTTAAAGACTGCGTTCCCAATTCAATCCTGTCAGTTAAAAAAACTACTTTATCTGCGTCCTGCGAATCAGCAATAAGCTGAGCTGACTTAAAGCTGGTCATAGTCTTGCCCGAACCTGTTGTATGCCAGATATACCCTCCAAGCTGACTGCCGCTGTCCCATTTAGTTTTAGAAACCTTATCTGATATTTTGCTGGCCGCATTATATTGATAACTGCGCATAACCTTTAATATTCCATCTGAATTATCAGCAACGGTATAAAAGCCGATAAGCTGATGAGCCATAGGAATCGACAGCAGAGCAGAAGCTACATCTCTCCAATTATTAAGCGGTTCATTATTAAAATCCGCCCAATGGAAATAATAATCACTGTTAAACCTGCCGTCCTGTCCGGGATTAGCAAAATAACGTGTTTCCTCAGGAGTCATGGCAACAAATATCTGTATCAAAGAAAACAGACCGGTAAAAACACCTTCAGCAGAATACTTTTCTATTTGGTTATATGCCTGACTGACAGGTATTCCGCTGCGTTTTAATTCAATATGAATGACCGGCATGCCGTTTATTAAAAGCATCAGGTCACCTCTGCGGTCATTCAGCACCTTTGACCTGCGGGAGAATACAGGCTGCCTGACAATCTGATAACGGCTCTGACCGGCTGCTATTTCCCTGCGGTCATATATTTTAAGACTTATTTCCTTGCCAAAATGCTCTTTATCCTCAGGATTATCACGTTTTATCAGCACAGATTTTCCATTGATAAACCCATTCAGCTTTAAGGGCGTTTTTAAAGTATTTATCTGGTCAAGTATCTGTCTCATTTCCCCATCAGTCAGAGGACAATTGTTCAGTCTTTCTATTCCCTGATTATTTTCATAAAGAATTTTGGCCCAATTATTGAGCAAATCCTTTTCAGTTGGATAGCATATTATATTTTCTTCCCAACCCCTATTGGTTAAAATTTTTATTAACGCTTCTTCAAAATCTGATTCGTGCTTAAAAATCATCTGTTTTTTCTCCTTTCTTTGATTATTTTAGCTCTAAATTACTTACGCTGATGAAGGGTAATAAGAGTATCAAGTTGCTCTAAAAATTCCGCAATCATCTTTT
>JBJDXG010000174.1:0-3585 GCA_051866555.1 bacterium
GATAAGCATTATGGAAGAACAATAGACTGTACATATACATTACCTGATAATGGATGCAATGCTGAAACAGGTCTTTTAGTTTTACTGCCTAATTTTGGACAAAATATTTCTGAGGAAGTGCGGTTGAGAGATTATTTAGCAGATAATTATAATCTTATTGTAATTCAGTGTGATTATTTTGGCAAAGAGTTTATGGAAGAAAAAAAATATTGCCTTAAGTCTGATAATTGGGAAGCAGTAAAAAAAATATTTACCGAATCTGAACTGGACTTGATTCAAGAGGGAGAATATTTGAATGTTGTTAAAATGATGGATTTAGGCAGCAAAAAAAAGGAAAAAGCGACACTTTCTTTACGGGAAGATTTAAATGAAGAAAGTATTGATAATTGTAATGATTTAAGTATTATGCAGGCTTTGGACCATATTAGCAGTGTGTTGGCAGTTAAAGAAACTATGAAGAAGGAAGGAATTATTTTTAATGGGCGAAAGATAATCTTCTGTGGAGCAGGTCTAGGTGGTTATTTGGCTTATCTTGCCAATGCGTTAGCACCTCATTTGATATCTTGTATTATTGATTTTGGAGGATGGATAAAACCAGTTTATTTATCTGGAGGGGGAAGATATTTACAGGTCAGCTGCGGGGAAATGAATGTTAATCGGCGATATGTTTATTTAGCTGAAAATTTTTATGATAAACAATTAACGGATTTAATATATCTTTATAAAAATTTTACTAATGAAGCAAGCATTTTTAGTTATTATCCTCAAAAAGGTGATTTTAGGATGCGGCATGAAAAAGAATTATTTTGTCAGATGATTAATGCCGATTTTAAATTATCTGCAACTGAAGATTTTTTAAGTTTGTGTAAAGATGTTCTGGGAAAAACAGATTTTAATAAGTTATCTTTCACTTCAAAAGAATGTTGTGATTTGTTTTATAAAACAGATCAGGCTATTTATGCTGTTGAATATCATGCTGGTCGTCCTTTTATAACTGTAATTAAAAGAAAATATTATTGTGAAATCAGATCTATACGTCGGCTTTTATTTAAAGGGAAACTTGATGCCTGTCGAGAAAAAATATTTGCTTTTTTAAAGGATAATGATCAGGCAATTAATAATTTATCTTCCGAAAAGAAAGTTTTGATGGGGGAGATACTGCAGAATTTATTTTTTGCTTTACAGGACTGTGATTACCTTTTAGCTTTGGATTTGTTAAAATTTGAAGTGCTTCCTTTACTTGAAGAAGGGATAAATAATTGTAGTTAAGATTAAAAAATCAGGGCAGAAATTTAATTTTTAACTTAATTAGGGGAAGTGTTTGAATGATTAATAATAAAACGGTACTTGCAGTAATTCCGGCTCGCGGTGGAAGCAAGCGATTGCCCGGGAAAAATATTAAGCTGTTAAAGGATAAACCGCTTATTGCTTGGACGATTGAAGAGGCGGAAAACAGTAAATATATTGACCGAGTAATAGTTTCGACTGATGATAAAGAGATAGCAGATATCAGCAGGCTTTTTAAGGCTGATGTTCCTTTTCTGCGGCCCGCTGCTTTAGCGCAGGATACGACTTCTACTGTTGATGTTTTAGTGGATTTGTTAAGTAAAGTGGAGAAATACGATTATTTATGCCTTTTACAGCCTACTTCTCCGCTTAGGACTAGTGATGATATAGATGGTGCTTTGGCTTATTTTGAAGAAAAAAAAGCTGACAGTGTGATTTCTGTATGTGTCGCTGAACATTCTCCGCTTTGGTCTAATGTGCTGCCTCCGGACAACAGCTTGAGCAATTTTATAGATGATAAAATAAAGAATAAACGAAGTCAGGATCTGCCTGTGTATTACCGTTTAAATGGGGCTGTTTATATAATTAAAACAGAAAAACTATTGCAGGAAAGGGAATTGTTATTATCTGAAAACTGCTACGCTTATGTGATGCCTAATGAGCGTTCTGTGGATATTGATACAGCAATGGATTTTTATTTATGTCAGCTGTATCTGGATATGAAGTAGTTTAAAATTGGGTTAAATATGAAATTTTTTTTAGAAAACGCTAAACTTTTTTTAAAAAGAAACGATATTATAAATAATAGATATTTTTTTAGAGGGAGGTGTTTCTCATGACTTATGGAATTTCTAGTATGTATAACCTATATAGCAATTATGGAATTTATAGTAATTACAATAAGTATAATTATTATAAAAATTCTCAGCAGATTAGTAATAAGAACTGGAGAAATTCTTATCAATCAGCTGTAAAAGGACAATATTCAGCAGCTATTAATGAAACGAGAGATTATGCAGCTGCTTTGCAGAAATCAGCGGATAAATTGCAGACTGTCAGTAAAGGCGATGTTTTTGAGGACAAAGCGGTTATATCCAATAAGCCGGAAGCAATCAGCGGGACTGAAGTAAGCAGTAAGGCTTTCAATAAATCTTACAGCCTGGAAGTTTTTCAATTAGCTCAAGCTCAGAAAAATGTGGGCAATGCTTTGGAGAGCAATGCCTTGTCTGAATTTAAATCTGGCAAAAATGAATTTAGTATTGTAACTGGTGATAAAACTTATAATTTAAGTGTTAATGTGAGAGTTGGTGATACTAATAAAGAAGTGCTTGATAAAATGGCACAGGCAATTAATAAAGCTAATGCCGGTATTAATGCGGTGGTCAGCAGTGACAAAGGAACAAGCCGGATAGAATTGACAGGAAATAAGACAGGAGCTGGCAATGAATTTGCTTTATTTGCTCAGGATGCTTCAGATTTGCTGGCTAAATCAGGTGCCGATAAGATTAATACTATGACTCAGGATGCGGTATATGCAGTTGATAACTTGCAGCAGACTTCTGACAGTAATATTATAAAATTACAGAATGGTAATGTAAAGCTTGAGTTAAAGGAAAAGACTGATGATAAGATAAATATAAGCATTGGACAGGATACAGAAAAGGTTAAAAAGGGAATAACTGATTTTGTAAATGATTATAATTCTTTGCTGACTTCTTTGCAGGACAATTCCGGAATTGTTAATAAGTCTCTGCTTAATAAGCTTACTGGTATATCTACAAGTCAAAGATATAATTTACAGAGAATAGGGATTAATATTGGGTCTAATAATACTTTGAGTATAGATAATGACAGATTGGATAAAGCTTTGCAGAATGAGCCGGAAAGTGTGGAGAAGATTATTGGCGGATATAATGGTTTAGCTGATAAAACTGAAAGTCTGGCTAAAGGAATTGGCAAGAGCTCTATAGCTGATTTGACTAATACTTATTCTGGCTGGACTGGTTCTAATTCGGGCATTGTAAACAGTTTGGCTTTAAAGAATGAGCAGTTTAAAATTTATCAACAAATGAGTTACTATAGTACCCAAAATAATCCATTTAATATATTAAATCTTAATGGCAGAGGTAACTTTTTTGATTGGTATTTTTAAAGGAGAGGAGATGATTTTATGGATATTGCAACTATGTCGATTAATTTAACTCAAACACAGCTGCAGCAGGATGTTGGTATTTCAATAACTAAGAAGGCGATGGATAATGCTGAGCAAACCAGTGCTAAGTTATTGGAAATGATAAG
>JBJDXG010000175.1:0-3584 GCA_051866555.1 bacterium
CCTTATCACCAACATAGATTTAGCTCCTACTGTTCTTGCTTACTTTGCCGCTGAAGAAGCAGATTTTTTAACCGGTCATCCTTTAAGCAGCAAACCAGCCGGCAATTCTCTGACTGCAATTAGCGAATTAGGAAAAAATGCTGCGGCTACCTCCAGGGCACGTCTTCCTGTCTTAAAAACCTATGTTGTTTTACAAATCACAGTGCTGTTTTTATGGATTTCCTCTCTTTTTTTCCAGACGCGCTTACCAGTCAGATTTTTTCTCCTGCTGCAAAAAATCTGCCTCATGTTTATGCTCATCCCCCTGCTCTTATTAATTTTGCCTTTATTTCATATATTCAACACAAGCAATATCTTCGCTGTACTTGCTGTCACCTGCTTCAGCCTGTTGCTTTTTGACCAATATTTAAAACCGGCTTTAATCAGCCGCTTTACATTCATTGGCCTTATAACCTCACTAGCTTTGCTTCTGGACCTTAGCACAGGGCAAAATCTGCTCAGCAAATCACTGCTCAGCTATGACCCAATGATCGGAGCCAGGTTTTACGGCATCGGCAATGAATATTCCGGAGCTTTGCTCGGTTCGTCAATCCTGGGGGCTTCATCCTGGTTGGAAGAGCATTCTGAGCGTTTAGCAGCTAACCGCCTAATTATTCTGTTTTTCCTGGTAAGTATAACTTTTTTAATCTCAGCCCCGGCCTTTGGGGCCGATGCCGGAGGTGCTGTAACCTGTCTTTTTGCTTTTTCCATACTCTGCTGCTACTTATGGGGAAAAAAAATCCAGCCTCGCATTATCGGCTGGATTATCATAACTATTTTACTCTTTCTCGGCCTGTTATGTCTCATTGATTTAAGCAGTACAGAAGATACTCATATCGGACTGGCTGTAAGCTCAATTAAAACAGAAGGACTAAGCAATATCCAAAATATAATTATAAATAAGGTAAATACTAATCTGCGCTTGATCCGCTACACCATCTGGAGCCGATTTTTACTGACCACCATCGCAGCCTTGACCGTTCTTTTTTTCTGTCCGGTAGGTATAATCAAAAAAATCTTTGATAAATATACCTTATTGGGCAAAGGCCTGATCAGTATATCGATAGCCAGCATAGTCGGCTTAATCGTCAACGATTCGGGAGTTGTGCAGGCCGCAACTACCATGCTCTACGGCATCTATCCTTTGATCTGTCTCGTCATTCAGGAGGAAATCCTTACTCCTGATACCGATGATTTTTGATGATAAACCCTTCTGCCTCTTCCTTAGACAGCGGCGGACTGAAAAAATAGCCCTGAATCTGGTTGCAGCCATAGTCCTGCAGCAGCTTCAGCTGGTCTGAGCTTTCAACCCCTTCCGCAACCACGTGCATGCCCAGATTATGCACCATATAAATTATGGCTTTAGTTAAATTAGCCTGTTTTTCACTGCTGCAAATACTGTCAATAAAAATTTTATCAATCTTTACCGTATCTAAAGGAAAAGACTTAATGTATTCCAAAGAAGAAAAGCCTGTGCCAAAATCATCCAGAGCAATAGAAAAGCCTATCCGGCGCAGCCTGTTTAAAACCTCCATAGCCTTCTTGGAATCGTCAATAAAAACACTCTCTGTTATCTCAAATTCTATGTATTTAGGTTCAACTTTGTATAAATCGATTATTTCCAGAGCTCTTTTGACAAAGTCATCCTGCTTTATCTGCACCGGTGAAACGTTGACCGCTATTTTCAGCTTAGGCAGCCCCTGCTTATGCCAAGCCTGAATAATGCGGCAAGTTTCTCTTAAAGCCCAGTCACCCAGAGCTATAATCATGCCGTTTTCCTCGGCTATCGGAATAAAGTCACCCGGAGAAATCAGACCAAGCTCCTTATTCTTCCAGCGCAGCAAGGCCTCAAAGCCCTCTAAAACCAGGGTAAACGCATTAATTTTCGGCTGCAGATAAAGCAATAATTCTTCGTTTTCTACCGCTTTTCTTAAATGCATATCCAGAATGTTCTTTTTCTGAATATGCTCACCCATTGAAGAGTCATAAAAGCAATAATGACTTCTGCCCAGGCTCTTAGCCTGAAACATCGCCATATCTCCGGCAACCGTCAAATCCTCTGTTTTTAAAGCATCATCAGGAAAAACACTGATGCCCAGGCTGCCGCTGCCATGAATAGTCTTACCTTCTATAAAAAATGGATCAGCCAGCAGGGACAGAATTTTTTCCGCTATCTGTCTCGCCTCTTCCTTACCCGAAAGATCTACATATACCACAGCAAACTCATCCCCGCCCAAACGAGCTATCAGTTCATATCGTTCCAAAGAATAAATCAATTTTCTGCTTAAGGAAACTAAAAATTTATCTCCGATATAATGACCCAAGGTATCGTTAATATCCTTAAAACCGTCCATGTCCAGATAAAAGAGATAAATCTTCTGCCCCTTTTCCTGACATTCCTCAAGCAAAGTCCGCATTTTTTTATAAAAGCCGCCACGGTTTAACAGCTCAGTCAAATAATCATGATAAACAGAATGGTCAATCTGCTTGATCTTTTCATCAATTTCCGCAAAGGAACGCTGCAAATCACCGGCCATCCGATTAAAGCCCTCTGTCAGCTTGCCCAACTCGTCTCCTGACAAGACAGGCAGACTGTTGCACAAATCTCCAATATTGCCATCCGATATTTTTTTAAATTCTTTAATCATAGCAGTAATCGGTCTGGTAAAATAAGCTGAACCTATAAGACCTAAAATAAGTACAACAAAGGCAGTAAAAATCGAGAACAAATAGATTTTATTTAAACAAGCATTCAGCATATGTACCTTATCCTGATTATTGCCGGCTAAAAGAGATAAAGAATGATCCGACATATTCTTGAAAATTATATTCATACTGTCCAGATAATAGTTTACATCCGCAAAATATACCTGCTGATTAATATTATCCTGCTTTAAAATCTGCTCCCGCCTTTTGATATAATTAGCAAAATCATTTTTTACATTTTTCAGCCAGATTTTCTGCTGTACATCCAAATCATACCTGCTGTAAAGGCTGAGCAAGGTATTGACTAAATCTATTTCATAACCAACACGAAATTTGAGATATTCCTTTTCCGATTTACCCGGCAAGCTGTCAGATAACAGCATTTGTCTGGTACAGAAATCTATATCCTTAATATAATCGTGACAAGAATTCAGCAACTGCAAAGAATACATCCCGTTTTTATAAGTCAAATCAATATCATTTACTAATTCTTTGCTGTTTTTTGCCCCAATATAGCCTGCTAAAAAAATAGTTGATGATATAATTATTAAGAAGAACATTATTTTATTTCGCAAACTAAATACCACTATCTTATCACTTCCTTATTTTATCTATTATTTTTAATTCGCTTCAGATATTATTATTCCTCTTTATTCAACATTTTTCTTGAATAATTACTTATACTGGAAAATAAATCTTTTAGTTTTTTCCGCAAAAAATAAGCTCTTCTTAAGGATAATTTTTATCTTCATATCCCTAAGAAGAGCTTATGCTAAAATCTGAAGCTTTTTTTATTTATTTTTTGGCTAAGCAAATGAAAAATCTGGAGCAGCTTATTC
>JBJDXG010000176.1:0-3581 GCA_051866555.1 bacterium
CTTTAGCTTCAGCCAAAATCTTTAAGAGCTTGCCCAACTGCCCCGGCTTATCCGGCAGACTGGTAATCAGCTTGACCTGCCGTCCGGCCTTCACCAAGCCGCGGGTAATAATATTGGCGATAGTGTTGGCATCAATATTTCCTCCGCTGACTAAAGCTACGACCTTCTGCCCCTTGATATTTACCTTATTATTCAGCAAAGCCGCCAGAGGCACTGCTCCGGAGCCTTCTGCCACCAGCTTGGAACGCTCCAGCATGATCAGAACGGCATTAGCGATTTCTTCATCGCTGACTGTAACAATATCATCAACATAGGATTCTATTACCGGAAAGGTCAGCTCGCCGGGATTTTTCACTGCAATTCCGTCAGCAATGGTTATCGCACTGTCAAGCTGACAGATATGCTTTTTCCGGTGTGACAGATACATAGCCGGACAGCCTTCAGCCTGCACTCCGACAATTTTAATCTGCGGATTATTTTCCTTTAAAGCAACTGCCGCTCCGGAAATCAAGCCACCGCCGCCTATCGGCAGAACGACTGTATTGACATCAGGCAGATCCTCCAGAATTTCCAGTCCGAGCGTTCCCTGCCCGGCCATAACGGCAAAATCATTAAAAGCATGGACAAAGGTCGCTCCCGTTTTTTTCTGATAATCAACCGAGGCCTGATACGCTTCATCGTAGGATTCCCCTACCAGCATTACCTCAGCTCCATAGCTGCGGGTAGCCATGACCTTGCTGATAGGCGCTCCCTCCGGCATAAAAATCGTCGAAGTGATACCCTGCATGGTCGCTGCCAGAGCCACTCCCTGCGCATGATTGCCGGCTGAAGCCGCAATAACGCCGCATTTCTTTTCCTCATCCGTCAGGGAAGCAATCTTATTAGCCGCTCCCCGAATCTTAAAGGAGCCTGTCCTTTGCAGATTTTCACACTTCAAATAGACCTCGCGTCCTACGGAATCGCTGAAAGTATGATAATGATCCAGCGGAGTATGGTGAACAATAGGAGCTATTCTCTTCGCCGCCATCTGAATATCCTTTAACGTCAATTTCTCATTTTCAGCCATCACTTTCCACCTCAGTTTCTTTATTAATCAGCTGAATAATATAATTTTCCGTCTTTTCCACATGAATCTTTGCCAGCCTTTGCGCTTCTTCCTGTGATTTTGAAGAAAGCGCCTCTATAATCTGATGATGCTCCTTGCAGCTGCTTTTCATCAAATCATGGCGTTCCTTGGTCAGCATCACTCTGAATCTCTGAATCTGTTCCTGTAGATTGCTCACGATTCCAATTAAACGGCTGTTTTTGCTGGCCGCAATTAAATTACGGTGAAACTTAGTGTCAGCTTCTATCGCTTCCTCAATATTATCAGCCGCCAGAGAATCCTCAATCAGCAAGACCTCATCCTTCAGCTCCTGCAATTCCTCAGCGGAAATCCTTTCCGCCGCCAGCTTCGCAGCCAGTCCTTCCAAAACTGCTCTTATCTCCAAAATATCGGCTACATCCTGCGGCATGATGCCTGCCACATAAGCCCCCTTGCGCGGCAGCATGACCACCAGACCCTCAAGCTCCAGCTTGCGGATAGCTTCCCTGACCGGAGTGCGGCTCACTCCTAATTCCTCAGCCAGCTGAGTTTCCATCAGCCTTTCACCCTGTTTTAAGGTTCCATTAATGATCGCCTCCCTGATAGATTCAAAGACGATCTCCCGCAAAGGTTTATAGTTATCCAGTTTTACCGGTATTAATTTTCTCTCCATTCCTTCCCTTCCTCTCCTGGTATCATTCTTGTTACTATTATGCTTTCCATCTTACTATGTATCTGTTTCTTCCAGCCCTCCGCCTGCTCCCTGCTTTCAGCCAGAGCAAAAATAGTAGGACCGCTGCCGGACATCAGCACACCGTTTGACCCCAAAGCCCGCAATTCCTCCTTATAGCCCTTCAGCTCCGGATAAGCAGCTAAAGTCACGCTTTCCAGCACATTGACCAGATTTAAAGCTATCAGAGACAAATCTCCTTTAGCCAAAGCCTGCTGCATTATTTCCTGCTTCGGTCTTTTCTGTATCTTTTTCAAATCTAAGGCCTGATATACATTTTTAGTCGAAACCGCAATTTCCGGCTTCAAAAGCAAAAGCCAAACCGGCTGCTTTAATTTAAGCGGAGTCAAAATTTCTCCCCTGCCTTCAGCAAGACACGTTCCTCCATTAAGGCAGAACGGCACGTCTGACCCCAGCTCGCAGGCCGCTTCCCACAGCTCTTCATATTTAAGCCCTAAATTCCACAGCCTGTTCAGACCGCGCAAAACAGCCGCGGCATCCGTACTGCCGCCGGCAAGCCCCGCCATCAGCGGAATCCTTTTCTTCAGTTCTATCCTTACTCCGCCGGCAAAGCCTGTCCTTTGCTGAAGCAATAAAGCCGCCTTATAAGCCAGATTCCTTTCATCATTAGGCAGCAGACTACAGTCAGAAGTCAATTCAATTCCCCTGTCCAGCGAAGAAAAAGTCAAAGTGTCATATAAATCAACCGTCTGCATAATACTGACTAAATCATGATAACCATCCGTTCTCTTGCCCAGCACATCTAAAGTCAGATTGATCTTGGCATAGCCTCTTTCTTGTAATTGCATAAAGTATCCTGTTCCCCTCTCTCCTTTTATCACTATATTATGCACTGCTGACTAAAATCCCTGCAATAAAATAAGAAAAAAGAGGACTTTCCTCTTTTTCCTTATCTAATACTGCGGTATCATTAATTTTTGACCGGGAAAAATCAAGGACGGATCAGACAATTTATTTAACGCAGCAATCTCCTCCGGACTTACTCCATATCTTTTAGCTATATTCCATAAATTATCTCCGGGATAAACTATATAGACATCATCAGGCAAGGCTTCGCTTCTGATGATCTCCACCTTAGTGCCTAAAGAAATTTCCGGATAGATCTCTTCAATATGATGATTATGCATTCTGATACAGCCATTAGAAACAGCTCTGCCTATAGAAGAAGGATCAGCCGTACCATGAATAGCCAAACCTCCGCTGTTTAATTTCAGAAGTCTGCTTCCTAAAATTCCGCCCGGCTCGATCTCCTTGCGTTCTATCATAAATATCCCCAAAGGAGTCGGCGTACTGCTTTTTCCGATAGCGACAGGATAAGTTCTGACCCCTCTGCCCTGCTGATAAAGTTTTAACTGCCTCGGTTGTAAATCCACAGATATCCAGGCCAATTCCCGCTTACCTTCTCGGAGGAAGCCGCAGCACTTGACCAATTTGCAGTTTATTTATATCAGCCAAATTATTCAGCCGGGCAATCGCCTCAATACTGACTCCATGCATTCTGGCAATCGCCCCTAAGGTATCACCGCTTTTAACTACATGAACGGCTCCCGGTCCCTTCCCCTTATCCATACCTTTTTTCGGCAAAGGTCCTCCCTCTATCGGCCTTTCATATTCTATCCCTTCATTTTCCGCTTCCTGCCTGGTTAAAACTCGCATATCACTGATGATCTCCATTTCTCCCGGCTCAAAAACCTTGGCATACGACTGAACTACCACGACTACTCGGAATTTACAGCCGCTGAGCTC
>JBJDXG010000177.1:0-15574 GCA_051866555.1 bacterium
AAGCTAACGAATCAGGGATGACTTCCTCAAAATACGATTGGGAGCATTATGAGCCACGCAGCTTTGGCAACGATGATGGCTGGTGAATAATTCGATATTTTTTGGAGCGATGAAATGAGGCAGCGCTTCAGGTGTTGATTTTAAGTTCAGCAGACCTCTTTTTTCTGCTTCCTCTACCCATTCATCAGAGTAGTTATTGCCGTTGAAGATAATTCTCTTATGTTCTTTAACTGTCTTTCTGATCAAGTTAGTCAAAGCAGTTCTGAAATCAGCTTCCTGCTCTAAAATATCAGCAAATTGTGCCAGCTCTTCAGCGATGATAGTATTCAGGACAATGTTAGGTCCAGCGATGGATAAGGTTGAACCAAGCATTCTGAACTCAAATTTATTGCCGGTAAAGGCGAATGGAGAGGTTCTGTTGCGGTCAGTAGTATCCTTAGCAAAGCGCGGCAGAACGTGAACTCCGATTTCCATTTCCAATTTTGGTTTTTGGTCATAATCGCTGTCGCTTTCAATTGCTTTCAGGACTTCAGTCAGTTCATCGCCTAAAAACATGGAAACGATAGCCGGAGGAGCTTCATTGGCTCCTAATCTATGATCATTGCCGGCAGTGGCAACGGAAAGTCTAAGCAAGTCTTGATAGTCGTCTACTGCTTTGATAACGGCACATAAGAAGAGAAGAAATTGGGCATTTTCATGTGGTGAATTGCCAGGTTCGAGAAGATTAATGCCGGTATCGGTTGCGATAGACCAGTTGTTGTGTTTTCCGCTGCCGTTAACGCCAGCAAAAGGTTTTTCATGCAGCAAACAAGCCAAATTATGGCGGATAGCCACTTTCTGCATTATTTCCATAGTTAATTGATTATGATCGGTAGCTGTGTTGGTTGCACCGAAAATAGGCGCTAATTCATGCTGGCATGGTGCCACTTCATTATGTTTAGTTTTAGCTAAAATGCCAAGCTTCCATAATTCTTCATCTAAATCCTGCATGAAAGCAGCTACTTTAGGCTTAATAGCTCCGAAATAATGATCCTCTAATTCCTGACCCTTCGGTGCTTTAGCTCCGAATAGGGTACGGCCGCAGAAAATCAGGTCTTTTCTTTGATTGTAAAGGTCACGGTCGATCAGGAAATATTCCTGTTCCGGACCTACGGTAGTGATGACCTCCTTAGCCGGAGTACCGAATAATTTTAAAATTCTCATGGCATGACGGTTTACAGCTTCCTGAGAACGCATTAAAGGCGTTTTCTTATCCAGAGCTTCACCGCCGTAAGAACAGAAAATTGTTGGAATACATAAGGTGTTGTCTTTGATAAAAGCATAAGATGTAGGGTCCCAGGCAGTATAACCGCGGGCTTCAAAGGTTGCTCTTAAGCCTCCGGAAGGAAAGCTTGAAGCATCAGGTTCACCTTTGATCAATTCCTTGCCGGAAAATTCCATGATAACATGACCGTCCTCGGTTGGAGAAATAAAGCTGTCATGCTTTTCTGCTGTGATTCCTGTCATTGGCTGGAACCAGTGGGTAAAGTGAGTAACTCCTTTTTCAGTTGCCCAGTCCTTCATAGCGTTGGCTACCACATTAGCAACGTTAAGACTCAGGCTTTCGCCTTCAACGATGGCTTTTTTTAAGGCTTTATAAGTAGCTTTCGGCAGACGTTCCTTCATGACGCTGTCATTAAAAACCATACTTCCGAAAATTTTAGGTACATTAGCCATAATTTATCCCTTCCTCTCTTCTCTAATCATACTTTAAAATAAAGAAAGACGCAGTAGGTGTTGAGTGACCTACAGCGTCTTTGCTGTTTATGTTGTCAGTATATACTTCTCTGTTCCTTTTGTCAAGATTTTTTTCAAAAAAAACTAAAATATTTGGTTGACAAGATATCACAGGGTAGGATATTATAGTAATACTAAACAAAGGCGTTTACGGCGAAGATATTTTCTGCCGTAAATGCTTTTTCTTTATTTAGGAGGATTGCTTAATGAGAAGAGAAGGAGAAATCAGAATACCGGCAGGCTGTGCTATTTCCGGTGTTATTTCAACTAAGGGGAGAAAGATCTCCGGGGCAGAGATGATAAGATCAATTGCCCTGATGCATGACCGTTCCAACGGTTTAGGCGGAGGCTTTGCCGGGTACGGCATTTATCCGCAGTACAAAAAATTATATGCTTTTCATATTTTTTATAACAGCAATATAGCCAGAGAGGAATGTGAACGCTATCTGGACAGTAAATTTGAGATTGTTAATGTAGAAAAAATACCGATCAGGAAACACCGGAGAATCGTTGACGAGCCTCTTTTATGGCGCTATTTTTTAAAGCCCCTGTCAGTAAAGCTGCTGGAAAGCCAGGTTGATGAGCGGGAATTTGTAGTCCGGCAGGTAACCTACATTAATAACGCAGTCAAGGGAGCCTACGTTTTTTCCAGCGGTAAAAATATGGGTGTCTTTAAAGCAGTCGGCTTTCCGGAGGATGTCGGGGAATTTTACCGCTTAGACGAGTATGCCGGTTATTCCTGGACGGCACATGGCCGGTATCCGACTAACACTCCAGGCTGGTGGGGAGGAGCTCATCCGTTTAGTATGCTGGATTTTTCGGTGGTGCATAACGGGGAGATTTCCTCCTATGATGCCAACCGCCGGTTTATTGAAATGTTTGGCTATAAATGCAGTCTTTTGACTGATACAGAAGTTATTACCTATATAATAGATTTTCTGCTGCGCAAGCAAAAGCTCACCTTAGAAGAGATGAGCCGGGTCATTGCGGCTCCCTTCTGGAGCGAGATTGAGACTATGGAGCCGGAAGAGAAGGCAGAGCTCACTTATCTCCGCAATGCTTTCAGCAGCCTCTTAATCACCGGGCCTTTCTCCATTATACTTGGCTTTGAGGGCGGCCTTATGGGCTTAAATGACCGCTTGAAGCTACGCTCTATGGTCGTTGGGGAAAAGGATGATCTGGTTTATCTGGCCAGTGAGGAAAGTGCTATCAGGGCTGTTGCTCCTTCTTTAGATAAACTCTGGTCGCCTAAGGGCGGAGAAGCAGTAATCATCAGAGCAGAAGGAGGAGAAGAATAATGGCTGACTGGTATAAAGCCTACGAGGTTATCCGGGATCTGGATAAATGCAATCAATGTGGAATTTGTGTTAAACAGTGCGCTAACGAGGTGCATTTTTATAATGAAGCCGGAGAGCTGGCGGTGGCTGATGAAAAATGCGTCAACTGTCAGAGATGTCTGGCTAAATGTCCTAAACGGGCTTTGAAGGTTCTGCCTGTGCCGGAGCAGTTCCGGCCTAACGGACAATGGGACGGGCAGACTATTCGGGAGATCTACCGGCAGGCAGAGAGCGGAGGGATTTTGCTTTCCTCTATGGGCAATGACCGGCCGCTTCCTGTGTACTGGGACAAAATCTTAGTTAATGCGTCCCAGGTCACTAATCCGTCTATCGACCCGCTCAGGGAGCCGATGGAGCTGAAAACCTTCTTAGGCGGCAAGCCGGAAAAAATTGAGCGTGATGAAAAGGGAAAGATCATTCCTAATTTAGCGCCTCATCTGGAATTAGATCTGCCGATACTTTTTGCGGCTATGTCGTATGGCTCGATCAGCTATAATGCCCATGCGTCACTGGCCAGAGCGGCTGAGGAGCTGGGAATCTGCTATAATACCGGAGAAGGCGGACTGCATCAGGATTTTTACCGGTACGGCAAAAATACTATCGTGCAGGTGGCCTCCGGCCGCTTTGGAGTGCATAAGGATTATCTCTGTGCCGGAGCTGCTATTGAGATCAAGATGGGTCAGGGAGCGAAGCCGGGTATCGGCGGACATCTGCCCGGCACTAAGGTCGGGGAGGACATCTCCAAGACCAGAATGATCCCTCTGGGCTCTGATGCTATATCGCCTGCTCCGCATCACGATATTTATTCTATCGAGGATCTAAGACAATTAGTTTATTCCTTAAAGGAAGCGACCTCCTATACTAAGCCGGTCATCGTCAAGATCGCAGCGGTGCATAATATTGCCGCCATTGCCAGCGGGATAGCGAGAAGCGGGGCAGATATCATTGCCATAGACGGTTATCGCGGAGGAACGGGAGCTGCTCCGACCAGAATAAGAGATAATGTCGGCATTCCAATCGAGTTTGCCCTGGCCAGCGTGGACACCAGGCTGCGGGAAGAAGGAATCAGGTCACGGGTGAGCATTATTGCCGGCGGCAGCATCCGCAACAGTGCCGACATCGTTAAGGCTCTGGCTTTGGGGGCGGATGCAGTTTATTTGGGAACCAGCGCTCTTTTGGCTCTGGGCTGCCACTTGTGCCGCAGCTGCCATCTTGGCAGATGCAATTGGGGGATTGCTACCCAAAGGCCGGAGCTGGTAAAACGCTTAAACCCTGATGAGGGCTGTCGGAGACTGGTCAATCTGCTAACCGCCTGGTCCTATGAAATCAAGGAAATGATGGGCGGCATGGGTATCAACTCAATAGAAGCTCTGGTAGGCAACCGTTTGATGCTCAGAGGCATTGACTTAAACAGCCGGGAGCTGGAGATTTTGGGAATAAAATATGCGGGAGAATAGGAGTGAGATCATGCAGCTGGATGCAAACGGAATGGATTTTCCGGAGTTAAATAAAAAAATCAAAGAAACAGAAGCGGCAAAAATCACCATTACCAACTGTCTGGGACAGAGATATGTGGGCAATGGTTTAAAAGATAAAGAATTATTGATAGAAGGCACTCCGGGCAATGCCCTGGGAGCTTATCTGGACGGAGGTGTGATTCGAGTTAAGGGGAATGTGCAGGAAGCGACAGGAGATACGATGAATCACGGCGAAATATATGTACATGGCTCTTCCGGCGATATAACGGGTTATGCTATGCGCGGAGGAGGAATTTTTATTCAGGGCGATGTCGGCTATCGGGCCGGTATTCATATGAAAGCCTATGAGAATCATGTACCTGTTTTAGTTATTGGCGGCAAGGCCGGCAGCTTTTTGGGCGAGTATCAGGCCGGAGGGATTATTGCTGTTCTGGGTCTGGGCTGTGATGACGGACAGATAGTCGGCAATTTCTGCGGTACGGGAATGCACGGCGGAAAAATCTTTTTAAGAACCAGGAGCGTTTCCTCTCATATTTCGGCTGAGGTTGTGAGCCGTAAGGCTGACAATGGGGACTGGGCAGAGCTTAAGCCTTATCTTCTGGCCTTCTGCCGGGAATTTGCCCTTGATATTAAGTCTTTCGCTCAGGAAGATTTTTGGGTTTTGGAGCCTAATACGAAAAATCCTTATAAAAAGCTCTATGTCCATAATTAGGGAAGGAGATTATTTGGGATGAATAACACTGTGAATGAGGTCTTGGAGTTTATTGAAGAAAATGATGTAAAATTTGTCAGACTGGCCTTCTGCGATATTTTCGGCACCTTAAAAAATATTTCAGTTATGGCTTCTGAATTGCCCCGGGCCTTTAAATATGGTATTTCCTTTGATGCTTCAGCAGTCAGAGGCTTTATGAAAATAGAAGATTCAGACCTGTTTTTAGTGCCGGACCCGGCAACTCTGTCGGTTCTCCCCTGGAGACCGCAGCAGGGGAGGGTAGTCCGTTTCTACTGCAATATCTTCTATGCTGACGGTCAGCCCTTTGCCGGTGATGGACGGAATATCCTGCGGCAGGCTGTTACCAGGGTAGCCTCTTTAGGATATAGCTGCCGTATCGGTACGGAATGTGAATTTTATCTGTTTCAGCTTGATGAAAATGGCAAATGCACCAAAATACCGCATGATACAGCCGGCTATTTTGATGTAGCTCCTTATGACAAGGGGGAAAATGTCCGGCGGGAGATCTGCCTTACTTTAGAGGAGATGGGAATACAGCCGGAGACCTCGCACCATGAACAGGGACCGGGACAAAACGAAATCGACTTTAAGTACGGAGATGCTTTGCTGGCAGCCGACAATCTGGTAACTTTTAAAAATGTAGTTTCTACTATTGCTGCCCGCAATGGGCTGTGGGCTTCCTTTGCGCCTAAGCCGCTGCCTGACCACAGCGGCAATGGTCTGCATGTCAATATGTCATTGGCCAGCAAGGGGATAAATATCTTTAAGCAGGATAAGGAACAGCATTCTGCGGCAGCTAAAAGCTTTATAGCCGGTATTCTTAACCGTACTGCCGAGATAACGGCTTTTCTCAATCCGCTGGTTGAATCATATCAAAGGCTGGGCGTTTTTGAAGCACCTAAGTACCTTACCTGGTCGCCGAAAAACAGGTCGCAGCTTATCAGGATTCCTGCGGCGTCTGATCTGCATGCCAGAATGGAGCTACGCTCTCCTGACCCTTGCTGCAACCCGTATCTTGCCTTTACCTTGCTGCTTGATGCCGGTATGGAGGGGATAAAAAAAGAAATGGAGCTTTGTCCGCCTAATAATCTTGATTTATATAAAGCTCCGCCTGAGGTCTTAAAAGATATACCTCAGCTTCCCGGCTCGTTAGGGGAAGCGCTTGAGCTGGCTGAAAAAAGCGAGTTTATTAAATACAGTCTTCCTAAGCAGACGATAAGAAAATATCTGGATGCCAAGAAAAATGAATGGGAGCTGGCCTGCTCTAAAAAATTAACTGAACTGTAATAATCCACAAGGACACAAAGGAGTGTTATTATGGAAAGAGTGCTTCTTGTTGCTGGCTCAAAGAAAGCTAGAGAGCAATTGATACAATTATTAAAAAACAGCGGGGTTTCTATGGTGACTGCAGCTGAGAACGGAGGAGAAGCCCGTCGGATTCTGATTGAACAGGAATTCGACCTGGCTTTGATCAACACGCCTTTGCTGGATGAATTTGGATATGAGCTGGCGATAGAAGCAGCTGAAGAAAGTAACTCCGGGGTGATAATTTTAGTAAAGAATGAAAATGCCGATGCCATTGCTGCCAAGGTGGAGGACTATGGCGTGATCGTTGTGCCTAAGCCCTTAAGTCGGCAGATCTTTTATCAGTCTTTGAAGATGGTAACGGCTATGCGGCGCAGGATAGCTGGTCTGCAAAAGGAAAATCTTAAGCTGCAAAATAAAGTAGCGGAAATCAAGATCGTTGACCGGGCTAAATGCGTCTTGATTCAATATTTGAATATGACTGAGCCGGAGGCTCACCGCTACATTGAAAAGAAGTCCATGGACAACAGAATGACCAGAAAAGAAATAGCAGAGAATATTTTAAGAGCCTATGAGCTTGATTAAAACGGAGGGTAAGATGTTAATAGATACACATGCTCATCTGGATGATGAACAGTTTGCCTCAGACCTTGAAGCGGTTCTGGCTAATGCGGCTGAAAACGATGTAAAAACGATAATTACTATCGGTTGCGATATGCAGTCTTCGGAAAAAGCGGTTAAGCTGGCGGAAAAATATCCTTATATTTATGCTGTGGTAGGAGTTCATCCTGATGATGCTGCAAGCGTAACAGAAGCTGATTATATCCGTTTGCGGGAGCTGGCCCGGCATGAAAAGGCAGTAGCTATTGGTGAGATAGGGCTGGATTATTATTGGGATAAAGCACCGCGGGACAAGCAGGCTGAGGTATTTCGCCGTCAAATCAGGCTGGCGAATGACCTGGGGCTGCCGATAGCAGTACATGACCGCGAGGCCCATCAGGACACTTTGCGGATCTTAGCTGAGGAAAAGCCGCAGCGCTGTATCCTGCACTGCTTTTCCGGCAGTCAGGAAATGGCGCTGGAATGTGTGAAAAAAGGCTATTATCTGTCCTTTGGCGGTCCGCTGACCTTTAAAAATGCCCGCAAAGCAGTTGAGGCAGCTAAGGCAGTGCCGTTGGAGCGAATCCTGTTGGAAACCGACTGCCCTTATCTTTCTCCCCATCCTTACCGCGGGAAAAGAAATGAGCCGGCCAGGACAGCCGTAACAGCGGCGAAACTGGCGGAAGTAAAGGGCGTTTCTTTGGAGGAAGTCAAGGAGGTTACGACCAGAACGGCTGTCCAGGTATTTAAGCTTAAAGTGTGATTTGACAAATTTTCTTATATGGTATATAATAAAATCATAATTTAATCATAAGCTTATGGTAAAAATTACCTATAAAATCATAAAGGAGGTTGGTCGTTTGAGAAGAATTCCCTCAATATTCAGGAAAGCAGTTGCAGCCGGTGTTTTGGGGGAACGTAAGGCGAGGATTGTAAGTATTTTTCTATTGTTAATTTTAGGATTGGTTTGTGTGCCTTTGTGTACTTTAGGTTTTGTTTATGCGCAAAAACAGGTAAAGGTAAATGTTGATTCACAGATTCTGCATATGAAAACCAGTGCAAAAGATGTGAATGAGGTCCTGCATCAGGCAGGCATCGTTTTAGACCAGGATGACAGAGTTTATCCGGGCAGGAATACTCAGATAAAAGACGGAATGACGATTAAAGTCCAGCGGGTAAAGGTAAAGCTGGAATCGAAAAGAGCTGTAATCCCTTACAGAACTGAGCGGAGAGAAAACGATCAGTTGGCCAGCGGAACGCTGAAAGTTGTTCAGCAGGGCAGCAACGGGATTAAGACTAAATTATTAAAAGTAACATACATTGATGGAAAAGCGGTCAAAAGACAAGTTATAGAAGAAAACATAACTAAACAGCCAGTTAATAAAGTTGTGATGGTTGGCTCTAAAGCTGCTTCAGTGAAAACTTCACGTGGAGCATTGAGATATAAAAAAGTTTTGATGATGAATGCATCTGCGTATGCTCCTGATCCTCGCTGTACCGGCAAGGTAAACAGCAGAACTGCCTCGGGAATGCAGGCAGGACCGGGAGTGGTAGCGGTAGATCCGGTGGTTATTCCGTTGAGAACCAGATTGTTTATTGAAGGGTACGGCTTTGCCGTAGCCGGCGATACAGGAAGTTCGATTAAGGGTAACAAAATAGATTTGTGCTACAGCACATATGAAGAAGCCTTACGTTTCGGAAGAAGAATGGTTAAAGTATACATTTTGCAATAGAAAGAAATGGGTTATTGCCTTGAAGTTTTCCGGGCAATAACCTTTTTTTCTATATAAACTAAAATATGGTGGCTGTATTGTATTAATCAATTATGGTATAATTATTATGAAGGAGGAGTTGCTGTGCAAAAGCTTAATGTAGAAAGTATTAAAGTAATATGTCAGGCTGGAGGTGGAGAGTTTTCTCCTGCTGCTTTAGAAGAAATAAAAAAAATAGAATCTGGTGAAATTACTTTTATGAATATGATAACTCGTTGTAAAGAAAGAATAGAAGCTCTTAAAAAGACAAATCCAGAATTATTTTATAAGGTTAATTAATTATGAATGATCCTTATGTTTATTCTGGATCAGATGTTTTAATAAATAAACTAAATATTAAAGATGAAAAAGAATGGATTCAAACAGAACTTATTTTTTCTTTTGCCAGAATAGGTGAATTAAAACAAAATCCTATAAAGGGTAACTTTGATTTTGTTCATTTGAAAAGAATTCATGAGTATATTTTTCAAGATATATACAATTGGGCAGGGCAAGATCGAAATTGTGATATTTCTAAATATGATTTATATTGTAAGGCAATCTATTTAAATGATAATGCAAAAGAAATTTTTAGGCAGCTTAAGAAAGAAAATTATTTAAAGGGCTTTAATATTGAAGATTTTAAGCTTAGAGCGACAGAATATATGGCATGGATTTATCATTTACATCCTTTTAGAGAAGGAAATACTCGCTCCTTATGTGAATTTATGCGTGAATTAACTTTAAATGCTGGATATGAACTGGATTTTGGAAAAGCAAATTATAAAGAATTGCGAGAAGCTCTTTTTGCTAGTGTTCATGAGTTAACTAATGATAAATTAGCAATTGTTTTGGATAAATGTATTACTTGAGTTTGTATATCTTTCATCGTTGCAATCCCCAATAACTTGTTATGCCTTGACAAAAGGGAGAAAAACTATTATTATAAAAATAATATTGAAAACCACGTTGCAGAGGAGTGAGAGTCTTTCGTTTCTGGCAGGAGATGAAAGGCTCTTTTTTGTTAAAGAGAAGGGGGATTTGCGGTGAAAAATGTAGCTAAGTATAAAAAGAATTATTTCATGCCGCCAGAGATGGATTGGGACTGGGTGAAAAAGGAGTCGGTTGCCAAGGCACCGGCGTGGTGCAGTGTTGACCTTCGGGACGGCAATCAGGCTTTGGTAGTGCCGATGAGCCTGGAACAGAAAATAGAATTTTTTAAATTTCTGGTCAAGATTGGCTTTAAAGAGATTGAAGTGGGATTTCCGGCAGCTTCGGAAACAGAATATGACTTTCTGCGGGCATTGGTAGAACAAAATCTGATTCCTGACGATGTGACGATTCAGGTTCTGACTCAGGCCAGACCGCACATCATTGCCAAGACCTTTGCGGCTTTGGACGGAGTGAAGAAAGCCGTAGTGCATTTGTATAATTCTACTTCGGTGGCTCAGAGAGAGCAGGTATTCAAAAAATCCAAGGAGGAAATCATTAAAATAGGGGTAGAGGGAGCAAAAATGCTCAAGGATTTTGCAGCGAAAACCAAGGGCAATTTTCAGTTTGAGTATTCCCCGGAAAGCTTTACCGGAACGGAAATGGAGTTTGCGCTGGAAATCTGCAATGCTGTGCTGGATGTCTGGCAGCCGACAGCCGACAACAAGGTGATCATTAATCTGCCGGCAACGGTGGCTATGTCCATGCCTCACGTCTATGCCTGCCAGGTAGCTTACATGAGTCAGAATTTAAAATATCGGGAAAATGTTATCATTTCACTGCATCCGCACAATGACCGCGGCTGTGCAGTAGCTGATGCGGAAATGGGACTGCTGGCAGGGGGCGACAGAATCGAAGGAACTCTCTTCGGCAACGGCGAACGCACCGGCAATGTGGATATTGTTACTCTGGCTCTCAATATGTATTCCCAGGGCATAGACCCTGAGCTGGAGCTGGGCAATATACCGGAGGTCATTGAGGTCTATGAGGAGTCTACCGGCATGAAGGTCTATGACCGTCATCCTTACGGCGGCAAGCTGGTCTTTGCTGCGTTTTCCGGCTCTCATCAGGACGCTATTACCAAGGGCATGAGATGGAAGGAAGAGAAGAAATCGGCTTACTGGACTGTGCCGTACCTGCTGATTGACCCTAAGGATATCGGACGGGAATACGACGGCGATGTTATCAGGATCAACAGCCAGTCAGGCAAAGGCGGCATCGGCTATCTTCTGGAACAGAAATACGGGCTTGATTTGCCGGCTAAGATGCGGGAGGATTTTGGCTATGCAGTTAAAAGCGTTTCCGACCATCAGCATAAGGAGCTTATGCCGGAGGAAATCTATGAGATTTTCCAAAAGCAGTATGTCAATCTGGAAAGCCCGCTTAAATTAGTCAAATTCCATTTCACTAATGCGGAAAATGAAGATGATTTTACAGTTGAAGTAAAGGTGCTTGTTTTCGGAGAGGAAAAGATCTGGCAGGGCACAGGCAACGGACAGCTTGATGCGGTGAGTGCGGCTGTTCATTCCGGCTTCAGTAAAAAATTTGAAATCGTGACCTATCAGGAGCACGCTCTGGAGGTCGGTTCAAAATCTCAGGCAGTAGCTTATGTGGGTGTCAAGGACGAGTCGGATAAAACCTTCTGGGGTACGGGAATGCACACCGATATCATGACCGCTTCCATTAAGGCTCTTTTAAGCGCAGTTAATAAGCTGGCATAAACTGCTTTCCTTCAGCGTAAGTATATACTTAAGATAAAGCTGGAAGGAAGGTGCTTTGATGAAACAGCAGTCTTTTATTGCCGGAGCCTTTGTGCTGACTTTGGCAGGTATTTTCAGCCGGATCATGGGGGCGATGTACCGGATTCCCCTTTCCCGAATGCTGGGGCCGGAGGGGCTGGGGCTTTATGAGCTGGCCTATCCTGTTTACAGTATTCTGTTAGCTGTTTCATTGGGCGGAGTGCCTTTGGCTATCTCTAAGTTAGTAGCCGAATGTCAGGCGGCAGGTGATTTGCAGGGAACAAGAAAAGTGTTTTGGACAGCGCTGACGATTTTATTTGTCAGCGGTCTTTCTTGTTCCCTTTTGCTGTTTTACGGGGCGCATTTTGTGGCCTATTCCTGGCTGAAGGACAATCGGGTCTATTACTGTCTGGTCAGCGTGGCGCCGGCGGTCTTTCTGGTCAGCCTGATGGCGGTCTTTCGCGGACTGTATCAGGGCTTGCAGCTGATGACTCCGACGGCGGTTTCCCAGGTGGCAGAGCAGTTTGTCAGAATGCTGACCATGCTTGGGCTGACGTATTTTCTTCTGCCCTATGGACTGGAGTATGCGGCTGCCGGAGCTACCTTTGGAGCGGTGACCGGCGGCTTGGCCGGACTTATTTATTTTCTTATTTTTCATTTCCGGCAGGGCAGGAGGCGTTTAACCGGAAAGACCGGGGGGAAAAGCCGGGAAACCTGCTTTTCCATAGCTAAAAAAATCTGTTATTTTTCTCTGCCGATTATCCTGGGCGGAATGACGATGCCGTTTCTGAATATGATTTATGCTTCTCTGGTTCCGCTTAGATTGCAGGCAGTCGGTTATACTATGCGTGAGGCGACTAATCTGTACGGTCAGCTTACCGGCATGGCGGTGACGCTGATGAATTTTCCCACCGTAATTACCTCGGCTCTGGCTACCAGCCTGGTGCCGGCGATTGCCCGCTCCTTTGCCTTAAAGGAGCGCTCTCTCCTGGCCTGGCAGATTGAGGAATCAGTTCGGCTGACGCTGCTTGTGGCTCTGCCGGCTTCTGCCGGGCTGCATATTTTAAGCTATGAGATTTGTGATTTGCTGTTTGCCTGTCCCAGCGCCGGTCTGGGCTTAAAGGTGCTGGCCTTGGGCGTGATTTTTCTCTGCCTGCATGAAACGGTTTCCGCCGTCTTTCAGGGCATGGGGCAGACGGTTCTGCCGGTAAAAAATCTCTTTCTGGGAGCAATCTCAACTATGCTGGGCATTTTATTCTTTACCCGCAGGGCGGAGTTTGCTTTGCAGGGCATCGCTTTAAGCACCGTTTCAGGCTTTGCTTTAGCCTGCTTCTGTGACTTATGGTTTTTAAGGAGGACAGTAAATTGTTCCTTTTTTCAGGCTCGGCTGCTAATCAGGCTGGGCTTGGCGGTTCTAGGCATGGGAGCTGTCGTGCGGACGGTTTACGACTGGGCGCTGTGCTTTTCCCTCAGCAACGGCTTCAGCCTTATGCTGGCGATTGCTTTGGGCATTTTGACTTATACGGCGCTGCTTTTATTGTTCGGCCTGCTGAAAAGACGTGATTTTCGCTGGCTGGAGTGTATTGATTTAAGGAGGTTTTGGTTTTGCAGGAAATAGAAAAGCTGTTGGAGATTATGCAGAAGCTGCGGGGCAAAGATGGCTGCCCCTGGGACAGGGAGCAGGATCATCAGAGCCTCAGACCTTATCTTCTGGAGGAAGCGTATGAGGTTCTGGAGGCTCTCGATAAGCAGGATATGAATAACTTTTGTGAAGAATTGGGAGACTTACTACTGCAAATCGTTTTTCATGCCAGAATAGCGGAAGAAAACGGCAGGTTTACCTTTGCTGATGTGGTGCGGGGCATTAATGAAAAGATGATTCGCCGCCATCCCCATGTGTTTGGAGAAATAAAGGTCAAGGACTCGGATGAGGTCCTGACTAACTGGGAGGAGATAAAGGCCTGGGAGAAAAGAAATCAGGCTAAGGCCAAGTCGGTGCTGGATGAAGTGCCGGGCAGCCTGCCCGCCCTCATGCTGGCGGAGAAGGTGCAGAAGAAGGCGGCTAAGACCGGGTTTGACTGGCCGAATGCCAAAGAGGCGTGGAGCAAGGTACAAGAAGAGCTGTCTGAGGTCGAGGAAGCCTTCAGGCAGCAGGACAGGGAGCTTTTGTCTGAGGAGCTGGGCGATCTGTTCTTCGCTCTGGTCAACATAACCCGTCTGGAAAAGCTGCCGGCAGAAATGCTGCTGCATGATGCGGTCGGCAAATTTAAAAGAAGGTTTGCCTATATAGAAAAGCAGGCTGAAGCGAAGTCGGCTGATTTGGCTGAGCTGACTCTTGAAGAGATGGACAAATTCTGGGATGAGGCCAAAAAACAGGGGCTGTAGAAGAAAAAATTGAAAAAGTTGAGAAAAAAGCAGGAGAAATAAAGTAAAGGTAGAATTAAACCTTGTAACTGCTATCGTTAAATGAAAAAGGAGGGATTGTTCTTGAATAAAACGGAATTAATTACTGATGTAGCAGAAATGGCTGAGATGACGAAAAAGGATACGGAAAAAGTGGTCAATGCTGTTTTTGCCAGTATTGAAAAAGCCTTAGTTGCCGGTGATAAAGTTCAATTGATCGGGTTTGGAACTTTTGAAGTAAGGGAGAGAGCTGCCAGAGAGGGAAGAAATCCTCAAAGCGGTGAAACCATTACTATTGCGGCAAGCAAGGTTCCGGCATTCAAAGCAGGAAAATCATTAAAAGAAGCGGTAAATAAATAATTGGGGAGCTGCTGGAAGGGCTTAGGCCTTATTCCGGTAGCTTTTTATTTGTTTTATGAAAACGGAATAAAACCTTCTGACCGGGATAAAATAAAGGAAAAGACAGGAGGTTTTAGGATGCGGATAAGAGCAAGCTTGATTATCTTTCTGATATTTTCCCTGCTGCTGACAGGCTGCGGGATGGGAGCCAAGAAGAATATGGCGAGCGGCCCTGCCGAGGAAATGACCGAGGCTAAGGCGCCGAAAAAGCTGGACAGAGAGCCGGTACTGAAGGTCTACATGACCGATACCGGGCAGATAAGATCCATGCCGCTGGAAAAGTATCTGGCCGGCGTGGTGGCCGGAGAGATGAAAAACGATTGGCCGACTCAGGCGCTGGCGGCTCAGGCTGTTCTCGCCCGAACCTTTACCATGGAGATAATGGCGAGAAAAAAAGGACAGTTTAAAAACGGGGCAGATATTTCCACCGATATCCATGAAGCTCAGGCTTACAGTTCGCGGGATGTCAATGACAAGGTCTTAAAGGCGGTAAAAATGACGAGAGGCGAGGTAGCGCTTTATCAGAACCGCTATATTCACGGCTGGTATTTTTCCTCTGCCGGAGGGATAACGGCGACGGCTAAGGAGGGTCTGGACTACAAGTGGCCGGAGCCGGAATATATCAAGGTAGTTAAAACGCCGGAGGAGGAAAAAACCGTACCGCGGGAGAAAAAATCCTGGACGGCGGTGTTTACTTTGCAGCAGATAGCCGATGCGGCAGAAAAGCTGACCGGCAAGAGAGTCGGGCATTTGCAGGAGGTCAAAATCAGTAAAAAGGGACCTTCCGGCAGAGCTTATCTTCTTACCTTAAAGGGCAGCGACCGGACTGTGACGATAAAAGCGCCGGAGCTGCGCATTGCTTTAGGCAGCAAGAAGATGAAATCTACGCTCCTGACTAAGATAGAAACAGCGGGGGGCAAGGTGAAGATATCCGGCAGAGGCTTTGGCCATGGGGTAGGGATGAGCCAATTCGGAGCTTATGGACTGGCTAAGCAGAACCGGGATTATAAATATATTCTGAAACACTACTTTAACGGCGTTACGGTCAAGAAACTGTATAATT
>JBJDXG010000178.1:0-3545 GCA_051866555.1 bacterium
TTCAGAAGACAGCAGATTTTTTACCAGCTCTTTGCCCTCCGGAAGCTCCTTCAGCTGTTCTTTGATTTTATTGAAAAGCTCTCCTGTCTCTTCAGACAATGCCCCTTTTTCATCGGCAAGCAAATCATAGAGCTTCCCTAAATCCTTAGCTAATTGTTCATTGCCTTTAGAACCAGACAGAAAAGTATTTTTTTCAGAAAGCAGCAGATTTTTCAGTTGCTTACCTGTTTCATTTTCCAGCACCTTATTATTGGAAGATAAATCAGCCAATCTTTTACTTCCCTCCGGCAATTTTTCCTTCAGCACTTCCGAACTATCCTGACTGAAAATTTCAGCCTTAGCTTTCTGAATAAAGGTCTCCTTTTCCGGCTTAGCAGAAGCCGCATTTTCTTCAGTCAGCTTACTTAAGATATCTACCAGCTTCTGCTGAGTTTTTACCGGCAATTTACCCCATATATCCTTTAAAACCGGCAGCTCATTTTCCCCGGTTAATTTTTTCAGCAAGGTCCCTAAATTTTTCTCCGTAATATTTTTTTGCAGCTCGCGTACTAAATCCTTGCTCAAAGGAATATCCTTACTTTTAAGAAAAGCCAACAGCTCCAAATTATCATCCTGATTGCCGGTCAGCTGCTGCAGCAGAGTTTTCATTTCTTCTAAAGCTTCCTTCTGTAAGGGCTGCTGATAAGCCAATAAGCTTTTGGCTATTTTTTCATAAATTGCCTCTTTGGGCATTTCCAATTGTTCTAAAACCTGGGCTAAAGACTGTTCCTCAATTATTGCTGATTTCTGATCAACCTGTTCTGTTTTAACAGGGCCCTTTTCCCCAACTAAATTAGGTACAGGAGAATTGACTACTCCGCCTATTTCCGTCATTACCAACACCTCCCTTTAAGATAATATTCGCTCCCGGCGGCTGACTTTCCCTCTAAAAAACAGGACGCTGAAAAATTTAATATTTTATAATTTTATAATCTTACCACTTATATGATTTTTCTGAAAAATCATTGCAACCACCAGCCTTTAGTGATAAAATATATACATATTAAGTAAAGTACAAATTGAACTGATGAAAGGAGGGCAAATCCAGTTTTGTTATTCCAAAAATAAATTTATTTAGAAAGAGGGGTTTAAAATGGCATTTAAAACACCTGCACAAATCGAAGAAGCAATGATTAACGGAGGCAAGGGCAGAGCTAATCAAACTGTATTGTCAACTCTTATTTTAGGCTTTTTGGCCGGAGCTTACATTGCTTTCGGCGGTATGCTGGCTATTCGGGCAACTGCAACTATGCCGGCAGAAGTTTGGGGATCTCTTAGTAAATTTGTTTTCGGGGGCGTATTCCCGGTTGGACTTTTACTTGTAATTGTCGGAGGAGCTGATTTATTTACCGGAAACTGTGTAACAGTTCCTGCTGCTCTTTACTCAGGAAATATTAAAGCTGGCGGACTGGCTAAAAGTTGGATTTTATCTTATATCGGTAACTTCATTGGCTCTGTATTTGTAGCTTTCTTTTTAGGTTATCTTACTGGTTTGTTAATGGAACCGGTAAAGGTTGACGGTGTCGTAACAGCAATGCCTTGGGCTGCTAATGCTGTTAAAATTGCCAATGCTAAAGTAGGATTAAGCTTTGGTGAAGCATTCTGGCGGGCTGTAGGCTGTAACTGGTTAGTTTGTTTAGCTGTATGGTTAGCTGCTTCTGCTGATGATATCATCGGTAAAGCAATCGCTATCTGGTTCCCTATCATGGCGTTCGTTACTATTGGTTTTGAGCATAGTGTAGCTAATATGGCTTTCATTCCTATGGGTATCTTTGCTGGAAACAGTGCTGCTTATCAAGCTTTAGCTGATGCACCTGTTTTAAAAGCAACCTGGAGCAGTATGTTTGTAAACAACCTGCTGCCTGTTACTTTAGGAAATATAGTCGGCGGAGCATTATTCGTAGCCGGATTATATTATATGGTTTACTATAAAGGTAAAGCTGCTCCTAAAAATGTTTCAGTAGGCAAATAAAATATTGCTTTGGCTAATTTAAAAAGCTGGTAAAATGATGCAATTCATTTTACCAGCTTTATTTTTATCTCTCGTTATTTTCCGTAAGCTTTGTCAGCAGATTAGCTAAAGAAGCAAAATCAGCTAAAGAAAGAGTCTCTCCTCTTCTTGTCCCGTCAATGCCGCTTAACCGGAATAAGGTTTCTAATTTTTCTTTATCTAAATTAAGGCCATTTTTCAGGCAGTTCCGCAAGGTCTTACGGCGCTGAGAAAAGGCAGCCTTGACCACTCGGAAAAAATCCTTTTCGCTCTTAACCTCAACCACAGGCTCTGAATATACAGCCAGATTAATTACCGCTGAATCGACCTCCGGCTGAGGCAAAAAGACGGTTTTAGGCACATTAACTGCAATTTTCGGCCGGCTGTAATACTGAACGACGACCGACAGATTGCCGTAATCCTTACCTCCGGGCAAAGCTGCCATCCGTTCCGCAACCTCCTTTTGCACCATTACCGTCAAGGATTTTAAAGGCAGCTTATTCTCTAAAAAACGAAAAATAACCGGAGTAGTAATATAATAAGGCAGATTGGCTACCACCTTCCAGCTGCCTTCCTGCATAATCTGCCTAAGGTTCACCTGCAAAACATCTCCCTGCATGATCTCAACATTAGAAAAATCAGCTAAGCTTTCCGTAAGAACCGGCAATAAAGTCCTGTCCAGCTCAACAGCCACTACCTTTTTCGCTTTCTCGGCCAAATATCTGGTCAAAACACCAGCCCCCGGCCCAACCTCCAAAACGAGATCGTCAGGCCCTATATCAGCCGCCTTGACTATCTTCTCTAAAATATGGCGGTCAGTTAAAAAATTTTGTCCTAAGCTTTTTTTAAAATGAAAATCATGCTTCTTAAGCAGACTTTTCATCTTGCTGGGAGCTGCTAAATCCTGTGTCATCTGCCGCATTCACCGCCCCTTCCCTGTAAGATTTCCAAAGCATGACCAATTACCGGCAAAACGACCTCCAGGCACTCACAAACAGCCTTTTTGCTGCCCGGTAAATTGATAATCAAGGCTTTCCCGCGCGTTCCCGCCACTGCTCTCGACAGCATTGCCCGATTCGTCTTTTTTAAGCTTTCCATTCTCATCGCTTCCGCTATTCCCGGCACAACCCGGTCAATCACAGCTAAAGTCGCCTCCGGAGTTACATCACGCGGACCTAAGCCTGTACCGCCGGTAGTAAACAATACATCCACCTGCTCTTCATCGACCTGACGAATAATCTCCTGTTCAAGCAGCTTCTGCTCATCCGGCACTATCTTATACGCCCCTACCATTCCCAGCAGTTTTTCTGTCAATTCACGAATAGCCTGACCGCTTTCATCCTCTCTCTCTCCCTGTGAACCCTTATCACTCGCTGTAATGATTCCGACCTTAAATAAAGGCAGTACCTCAATCACATCTCCGGCCTTGATCTCCCCGCCTTCTAAAACAACAGCAAAGATGCCCTCCTTGGGCATTACACACTGGCCAATTTTTTTAAAGATTTCACAGCCATGG
>JBJDXG010000179.1:0-1578 GCA_051866555.1 bacterium
TAAGCTTAAAGAAATGATCAGCAGGTATATGCAGATAATCACTCTCATTATAATTGCATCTATACTGCTAGTCACTTCTGGCATTCAAATACATAAAGAACAGCAGAATACATATAAAAGCGCTAATGAAATATTTTCTAAAATAGAACAGATATTAGAAGGAAATCAAAAAGAGCTAAAAAAAATAAAAACCGAATACAATCAAAAATGCCTGTATAAGGCAGAAGCAATCGCCTATATTATTCAAAAGCATCCTGCCATGCTGAAAAATACTGAGGAATTAAAAAAAATTGCCCAGCTTATAGAGGTTGACGAAATACATATTTTTGACAGTACAGGGCGAATTTTTGCCGGGACAAATCCGGAATATTACAATTATACCTTTGACTCCGGCAAACAAATAAGGTTTTTTAAACCAATGCTGAAGGATAAAAGTTTAAAAATCACCCAGGATATTACCCCTAATACAGCAGAAGGAAAATTGATGCAGTATTCTGCACTTTGGAGCGAGAATAAAGAATTTATTGTGCAGGTAGGTATAACTCCAACCAATCTAATGAAAGCTATGGAAAAAAACGAATTATCTTATATATTTTCTCTATTCAGAGTCAACGTAGGAGCAGAATTATATGCTGTTGATACCAAAAGCGGAAAAATTGTCGGCTCAACTAATTTAAAGGATGTCGGAAAAAATTTAAGAACAACAGGCTTACTTTTAAAGGATATTCAAAACAGCAGAAAAGGATTTCATGCTGACATCAACGGAGTAAATTGTTACTGTATTTTTAAGCAGATAGATAATAATTATATAGGATATATTATTGCCAGCAAAGCACTTTATCAGCACATCCCGGCTGAATTAACCGGTCTTGCTCTATGTCTTATATTGATTGCAATTATTCTGGTTCTGGCCGTAACCTGGTATATGAATAAATATGTAATCAAAGATATCCAGAATATAAATGAAAAGCTGTTCCGGATTACCAGCGGAAAGCTGGAAGAAAATATAAATGTTCAGAGCAGTTTGGAATTTTCTGAGCTCAGCAGCCATATTAATGAGATAATAAAAAATCTTTTATCTGAACGCCGTCAGATTGAAGAAGAAAGAGATATCGACCTTCTGACCGGTCTGTACAACAGAAGAGGAATCGAGAATAAGGTCTCGGCTTTGTTTAAAGGAGCAGACAAACAGGGCTATTATGCGCTTATCATGATAGATGCTGACGGTTTAAAGGAAATCAACGATAAGTACGGCCATGAAAAAGGCGACCTTTATCTTAAAAAAATCTCTGAACTGCTGCACGGCTTTAGTGAAAAGAACAGTATAGCAGCCAGATATGGCGGCGATGAATTCGTTTTATTTCTCTATAATTATGCTAACAAAAAAGAATTAAATAAAGCAATTAAAGCTCTGGAATATCTTCAGCATCACAGTACCGTTCATTTAGGCAGCAAAATACAGGTTCCGCTTAAATTCTCATTTGGAGTCAGCAGCATAGCTCATAAACAGAGTAATTACCATATTTTATTAAAACAGGCTGATGAAAAAATGTACCAAAATAAACGCAAACGCAAAGA